>NZ_RZOT01000432.1:0-5377 GCF_003999085.1 Mesorhizobium sp. M4A.F.Ca.ET.090.04.2.1 | reverse complement strand
ACCTTGCCCTGAGACCCGGCCAGCCGGTCTGACGCATGGCCGCTTCCGGATCGAGCGGCGCCGTCATCCGCGGAACCGCGATTCGACGCAAAACCATGAGTGGAAAGCAGGCACCGGCTCGCTTATGAAAGAGCAATGTTCAGGCTCGCGCATATTTCCGATGTCCATCTGGGGCCGCTTCCCGGTGTAACCTATCGCGAACTCGCCTCCAAGCGCGTGGTCGGCTATGTCAACTGGCAGCGCAATCGCCGCCGCCACATGCATGATGCGGTCATCGACAGCATCGTCGCAGATCTCAAAGCCAGCCAACCGGACCATCTCGCCGTCACCGGCGATCTGGTCAATCTGGCGCTCGACGGCGAGATCGAGATGGCCAGGCACTGGCTGGAGACGCTGGGCTCGCCCGATGACGTGTCGGTCGTCCCCGGAAACCACGATGCCTATGTACCGGGCGCCTTCGACAAGGTCTGCCGATCATGGGCGGCCTGGATGACAGGCGACGGCGTCAGCGGGCCGGTCGACCGCAACGCCTTTCCCTATCTGCGCGTGCGCGGCAATGTCGCGCTGATTGGCGTCTCGACGGCGCGCGCCACCGCTCCTTTCATGGCCAACGGCTTTTTCAGGGCAGCCCAGGCGCGACGACTCGGCAAAATCCTGGACGCAACGGCCGGCAGCGGTCTGTTTCGGGTGATCATGATCCATCATCCGCCGGTGCGCGGGGCGGTTTCCCAATACAAGCGGCTATTCGGCATCGAGCTCTTCCAGCGGACTGCAAACCGGCATGGCGCCGAGCTCGTTCTGCACGGTCATTCGCATGACCCGACGCTGTTCTTCATCGGCCGGCGCGGCCAAAAGATCCCTGTCGTCGGCGTCGCAGCGGCCGGGCAGGGGCTCGGTGGCAGGCACCAGGCGGCGCAATACAACCTCATCGATATCGACGGCGAAAGAGGCGACTGGCAGGTCCGTTTGACGCGGCGCGGTCTGACCGGCCCGGCGATGCCGCCTTCGGACCTGCAGGTGCTTGAACTGGTGGCCGATGCCGAGGCACCTCGCCAACTGGTCAGAAGCTGACCTTGATGGCCGCGAGGCGATCCCAGAACAGCACCAGCGACACGGCAAGCCCAACAAGCGCGCCGGCGGCGATCAGACCCAAACCGGAGAGGACGGCTGACCAGGCCTTGCCGCGCCGGGTCGCCCGCAAGGGCGGTTCGGCTTCTCTCACCGATGCCCGATGCATGCCGGGAACGGGATGCTCGACCCCGCCTTCCATCATCCTCTGGCGCTCGATCACACGTTCGGCCACATAGCGCGTCACAGAATCGGCGACGACCTTCATGTCGCTCGATTCGGCGAGCACCACGCGCCCGATGCGCGTGTCCCTGAGGAAGCGATAGGTGCGGCGGTCGCGTCCCATGGCGACGTGGCAGACGGCATCGATCCACAGGCGCGGCTGCAGGCCGGACGAGACCGCGAAGTCGAAATTGTCCATGTCGGTGGGCACCTCGGCAAAGACAGGGGCGAGCTCAGCGGCAAGCAGATCCAGTCGCATACGGTGCGCCTCGCGCATGTCGACGACGACATCGTCGCGATCAGCGAAAGCGTTCTTCACGTCGCGAATGGCATCGGACAGCTTGCGCGACGCCTCGATCGGGGTGGGTTTCTCGCCTGCGTCCTTCATCGGCGGCTGCCTCGTGTTGGTTAACAGCGGGTTAACACAGTCGCCGACAAAATGCACTGGTGAGATGGTGGATCAGCTATACCGCCCGGTCACGCGCGGACGAGCGTCGACGGCGCCGACTCATGTTACGACGCACGGCGGAAGCGACCAGATCGGATGCTTCCTCGACCAGCATATGGCCGGCTTCCAGAACATGATGCAGGTGAAAATGCGCCGGCAAGTCGTCTGCCTGGGCAACCGGCAGCATGGCGTCGTCCGTGCCCCAGACCACCATCACCGGCATGGCGAGCGTGCCCAACTGTTCGCGCGGAATGGCGCCTTGCCGATCATCCCTGGTCATGACGGCGGCGATCTCGACAAGCTTCTGCACCTGACCGGGGCGTTCGCGCATCTCGGCAAGCGTATCCACGATGTCTTCCGGCGGCTGTTCCCCTGGTCCGGACATGGCGGCCAAACAGGTACGAACCTCGTTTCTGCCGGCCGCCGCCGCATAGCGGCGCAATAGCGGCCCGTTGATCTCCGGTCCGAAACCGCCCGGCGCCAGAAGCGTCAGCGAGGCTACCCTTTCGGGCTCGCTCAACGCCAACAGGGTCGCGACCGCGCCACCCATCGAATGGCCGACGAGATGCACTTTCTTCCTTCCGCGTGTCGCCAGGTCGGCGAGAATGGCCTTGGCGGCGGAGCGCGCCGATGTGCCGGGGACACTGAGAGAATGCCCGTGGCCGGGAAGGTCGTAGGCAATCGTCCGCATTCCGGGAGATAGCGTCGAGATCACCTGGCGCCAGACATCATGGCACCCGCCAAAACCGTGCAGGAAAACGACAACCTTCGAGCCGGCGCCCCGTTCGGCGGCATAAACGGAAGAATCCATGAAAGTTTATGAGTTTTCCAAGCCCCAGCGACCGAACAGGCGCCCCCGTAGTCAAATTGTGGCTCGATTGCTCTTTGTCTAGAGCAACGGCCAGTAAATTTTTTGCGATCAGCCGCGCCGTTCTAGTACAATTCAGCTGGCGCTACCAAGGCCTGCTGCATGCAAAGCTTGGACCAACCTGTCGGTGAGATCGGCGGGGTATTTGCGGTCGACGAAGGTCGCGCGCGGATCGGCGGCGAATTTCGGGAATTTGGCGACGAGTTCATCGGTCAACTGGCCGGCCAACTGGCCGCGGCCGGCAATCTTGGCGCCGATCAGGCGCGCGGCCAGATAATGAGACTTGGTGGCCGTGGTGCGCAACGATTCACTGGCAATGGCGGCCTGCCTCGCATCCCCCAGCATGAACGCGCCGACAAACAGGCCGTAGTCCCACCATGTCGGGTGGCCACTGAAGGTCTCGACGGCGTGTGCAATGATAGGGGTGCCTTCGCTGTACTTGCCGGCGAAGATCAGCCCATAGCCGTAGGCTGCGGCCATACCGAGATCGTAGGGATTGAGCTCGTGCGCCTTGCGCATCCAGCGGATCGCTTCGTCCGTATTGCCGAGGCGCGAATTGAGATAGCCATAGGCGCGATGCGCATAGGGGCTGGTCGGCCCGATCTGCACGGCACGATGGGCAAACGACATCGCCTGTTCGATCGTCGCGCCGGAAGGATAGGCGTAGTGATCGGTGACGGCCTCGAGATGCAGGGACGCGAGTTCGGAATAGACAAGCGACGATTTCGCACCTTGGTTGGCCAGTTTCTCGAGGCAGCGATAGGCAGCCTCGTGCGTCGCTGCGCTTTGATCGAGATAGTATCTGTCGTTGAGCACCAGGCACTGCGTCAGGCCAGTGCCGATGCCGCTTTGCTCGATATAGCCGTAGATCGGTCCGGAGGCCGGAATGGTCGAGGTCAATATGTTGGCGATGCTGTCCTCGACCGCGTCGGGCGCACTGTCCTCGGCCGTCAGGTTGCGTGACAGGAGCACCCGGCCGGTGGCGACATTCTGCAGTTCGATCGTGACATCGCTTGGCGCGGGTCCAGGCAAGATGTCGAATACAAAGCTGGTGGCGTCGGCGGCCGGATCATGCGTGCCGTCAGCGTCGCGCCCGATGAAGTCTATCGTGTCGAAACCGGCAAGGCCGGTGCGCAGCGAGGCAGCCACGCGCGCCGCCTCGGGACCGCTCGCCTTTGTGGCGATGTAGATCAAAGGCAAGGTCTCCACCGGTGAAGACGCGATGCTACCTGTCGCCGCTGTTTCGACCACCGAGGCCGCATCCCCGCCGCCGAGCAAGGCATCGCCGCCCTGGCGAAGGATGAGCACGCCCAGCATGGCGATGACGACAGCGATCGCGCCCCAGAAGAACCTCAGGTGGCGGGTCAGCGACGGGCCATGAGCCTGAGAAGCGGGCGGCGACATCGGCGGCGCGGACTGTGCGGGAGCGGGCTCCTCTGGCAAGCCGGGCGCCACGATGGCACGCGCCACGCCCGCCGCCGGCTCCTCGCCGACAGGCAGGCGAATTGCGTTCAGCTCATAGGATGGAACATAGCCGCCGCGCGGGATGGCGATACGCACCGGTTCGGCAACGCCTTCATTGGCGAAATATTGCTGCAGGAGCTCGCGCAGCCTGCCCGCCTGGACCCGGACCACGGCATCGGTCGACGGATCGAAATCGCCGTCCCTGCCGAAGACATCCATGGCGATGGAGAAGCCCTTGAGCCGGTCGGCTTCGCCGGCCTGCTCGCGCTCGACCAGGTAGCGGAGCAGCTTTCGGGCACGCTCCGAGCGTCCGAATGTTTCGCTGGCGAGCAGTCGCTCAAGTGTCTCGCGCACTGCGGGGGCGGCAGGCGGGGCATGCTGCAAGTGTCGATCCTCTCGAAGTCGGCACAGGTTAGGGCGCGATCATATAGCGATGGCACTGCCGCACAAGCATAGTTGTGTTATGCGATCGCGTAAGCCACCGGATAATTGCCCATGGTTAACGCGCGAAAGCCGGTATCGCAATGCGTGCGGAGCGCCGCGGACGTGCGGCGCTCCGGGTAAGCATTGATCAGCCGGCGTTGCGGCCGACGATGCGGTTGGCGGCCGAAACCACCGCTTCCAGCGAGGCGGCGACGATGTTGGTATTGATGCCGGCGCCGAACAGCTTGCCGCCGGGATACTCCATCTCGACATAGGAGATGGCGGAGGCATTCGAGCCGCGCTGTAGCGAATGTTCGGAATAGTCGAGCACCGACATCGCGACGCCAACATGCCGCGACAGCGCATCGACGAAACCATCGATCGGGCCGGTGCCGGTGCCGGTGATGGTCATTTCCTTACCCTTGTCGAGGATCACCGCCTCGATCACGCGGCGGCCCTTCACCTCGGTGTCGGGATAGGTGTGGTGATCGATGAATTCCAGCCGGGCGCTGGGCTGGTCGACATAGGTCTCGAGGAAGCGCTCATGGATCCGCTTGGCGGGCACCTCCTTGCCTTCGGCGTCGGTGATTGCCTGGATAGCCTGGCTGAACTCGATCTGCAGGTTGCGCGGCAGATTGAGGCCGTAGTCGGCCTGCAGCACATAGGCGATGCCGCCTTTGCCGGACTGCGAGTTGATGCGGATGATCGCCTCGTAGGTGCGGCCGACGTCGGCCGGATCGATCGGCAGGTAGGGCACTTCCCAGAGCGGCGTGTTGGCCTTCTTCAGCGCCTTCATGCCCTTGTTGATGGCGTCCTGGTGCGAGCCGGAGAAGGCGGTGTAGACCAGTTCACCGACGTATGGGTGGCGTTCCGGGATTTTCAGC
>NZ_RZOT01000431.1:0-5380 GCF_003999085.1 Mesorhizobium sp. M4A.F.Ca.ET.090.04.2.1 | reverse complement strand
ACCCAACCGGCTCCGTCACGGTGGGCAGGACCCGCCACTTCTGGTCAGCACCCTTCGAGATCGGCGACGAGTTCGGCGGTCTCGGCTATCCTTCGCCGATGCCCGCCGACGCAAGGAAGATCCTGTTGAAATACCGCGACAAGCAGTTCGGCGGCCAGGGGGATGCTGGCGGCAACACCACCATTGCCGTCATCGCCACCGATGCCATTCTGACCAAGGCCGGCGCCAAGCGACTGGCGATTTCGGCGCATGACGGCTTCGCGCGCGCCATCTGGCCGGCGCATACGCCTGCCGACGGCGATCTGGTCTTCGCACTGGCGACCGGCAAGAGCGGCATCGAGCTCACCGCCGACGCGGCCATCGATCTCTACGCTACCGCCGGCGCCACCATGGCGCGCGCGATCAGCCGCGGCGTCCACGCCGCGACGCCGGCTTCGGGCGATCTGTTTCCAGTCTGGTCGTCGCGCTGACTGAGGCCTGGCGGATCAGGTGGGATCGGACTTTTCTTCCTCGAAGCTCACCGCGACATCCGAATTGGCCGACAGCCAAACTTTCTCGCCCTCAACCTCGGCTACCAGGCTCAAGGGAATATAGTGGTGATGCCCTCTGTGGGAGCCCTGACCGCTGTCAGCCTTGGTCAGCTTGATCCGCTTCCCCTCGATCTCTTCGACAGTGCCGACATGTACGCCGTCGGCACCGACGACTTCCATATGCCCGCGAATTTTGCTCGTGTCGGTCATGGTGATCCTCCGCTGAAGCTGCCGACAATAACAATCGACGGCCAGATTGGATGCATCGCGGCTGTACGGCACGTCCTGTTCATCATGACATGATAGGCATGATCCAATCCTGCCGGCTGGAGCGACAAGTCCATGCGAATTCCCGTTCTGATTTGCACATGGCTGCTCGCGCAGCTCGCCACCGTCGCCACGGCCGGCGCAGGCGACGTCGCCGAGCTGGAAATCCTTGGCTTCAGCAAGGATGGCGGCGTCTTTGCCTTCGAGGAATATGGCGTGCAGGACGGGTCCGGATATCCCTACGCCAGCCGCTATTACATCGACACCGCCACCGACTCATTCCTCAAGGGAACGCCGATCCGGGTTCGTCTCGACGACGAGGCGGCAACGCTCGATGCGGCGCGGCTGCAGGCCCGCCAGAAAGGCGAGGCCATCGTCAGCCAGGCCGAGCTGGCGGCCAGTCGCGGCATCACGGCCGGTTTCAGCCCGGTGACCGAGCTTTCCAGCGATCCGTTCCGCATGGTGGTCAATCCGCGCCCGATCTTTTCTCCGGTCGACGATCCGCTCGAGTTCCGCTTGGACGAAATCCCGATGAACGACACCGAAGGTTGCCAGAGCCAGGGCGAGATCAACGGCTTTCGCCTGCTGCGCATTGTGGCCAAGGATGGCGGCAAGACCGAACTTCTGCACGAAGACAAGTCGATCCCCAAAAGTCGCGGCTGTCCGAACGGCTACCGGATCGGCGCGGTGCAGACGTTCTCGATGCAGGGGTTGAGCGCCTATGCCGTGCTGATCGCGGTTCGGCAATACGGCTTCGAGGGGCCGGATTTCCGCTGGATCGCCGTGACAGGCCGCCTGTGACACCGATTTCGCAACCCACGGCTCGCGGTCGCAACGGCAACCATTTCCGGGCCGCCCTGCCCCCCGCTCGCACCGCGTTTGTCGGCGCCCTGCTCTGGGGTCTGACGATGGGCGCCAGCGCGCTCGTCAATCTCCACCTCTATGACTGGGCAACGCCGGCAAAGATCCGCTTCGTCACGCTGCTCTATGCCGCCGGTGGCGCGCTCGCCTTCCCGGTCGGCCTGTTCCTGGCGCGCCTCGTATCGCGCGGGCGGCACTGGGAGGTCGCGTTCGCTGCCGCTTTCGTTGCGCTGCTGGCCGCGACGCTCGCCTTCACCGGCGCCCTGTTCGCGCTGCAATACCGCTCCTACTATGCCGAATGGCATGCGCCGGCCTTCACGATCCGGTGGGCGTTCGAATTCGTGTTCACGGTGCTGACCGCGCTGTACCAGTTCGTCGTGCTCGGCGTCCGGCTCTATTTTCCATCAGGATTCATCGGGCTCGCCGCCGCCAGCATCTGGTTTGCGCGGCAGCGGCGTTGAGCATTCTGTCCGCCTCTGTTAGGAGGCGGACATCAAGCTTCCCGAAGTCAGGACCGATTGATGATCCCTCGCTATTCCCGGCCGGAAATGGTCGCCATCTGGTCGCCAGAGACCCGTTTCCGCATCTGGTTCGAGATCGAGGCGCATGCCTGCGATGCGCTGGCCGAGCTCGGCGTCATCCCCAAGGAGGCGGCAAATGCCATCTGGGAAAAAGGCGGCGCCGCGAAATTCGACGTCGACAGGATCGACGAGATCGAGCGCGTCACCAAGCATGACGTGATCGCCTTCCTCACCCATCTCGCCGAATTCGTTGGGCCTGATGCCCGTTTTATCCATCAGGGCATGACCTCGTCCGACGTGCTCGACACCTGCCTTGCCGTGCAGTTCACCCGCGCCAGCGACATCTTGCTCGCCGACATCGACGCGCTGCTCGCGGCGCTCAAGCGCCGCGCCTTCGAACACAAGGACACCGTCACCATTGGCCGCAGCCACGGCATCCATGCCGAGCCGACCACGTTCGGCGTCAAGCTGGCGCAGGCCTATGCCGAGTTCTCGCGCTGCCGCGAGCGGCTGGTGCACGCGCGGGAAGACATCGCGACCTGCGCCATCTCGGGCGCGGTCGGCACCTTCGCCAACATCGAGCCCTATGTCGAAGAGCATGTGGCGAAGAAGCTCGGGCTGAAGCCGGAGCCGGTCTCGACGCAGGTGATCCCGCGCGACCGCCACGCCATGTTTTTCGCCACGCTCGGCGTCATCGCCTCGTCGGTGGAGCGGCTGGCGATCGAAATCCGCCACCTGCAGCGCACTGAGGTGCTGGAAGCGGAAGAGTATTTCTCGCCGGGGCAGAAGGGCTCGTCGGCGATGCCGCACAAGCGCAATCCGGTGCTGACCGAAAACCTCACCGGCCTTGCCCGCATGGTGCGCTCCTTCGCCATGCCGGCGATGGAGAACGTGGCGCTCTGGCACGAGCGCGATATCTCTCACTCCTCGGTGGAACGCATGATCGGACCGGACGCCACCGTGACGCTGGATTTCGCGTTGTCGCGGCTCACCGGCGTCGTCGACAAGCTGCTCGTCTATCCCGACAACATGCTCAAGAACATGAACAAGTTCCGCGGCCTTGTGCATTCGCAGCGCATGCTTCTCGCGCTGACGCAGGCCGGCGTGTCACGCGAGGACGCCTACCGGCTGGTGCAACGCAACGCCATGAAGGTATGGGAACAAGGCGCTGATTTCCTTGATGAACTTCTTGCCGACAAGGAAGTGACGGCGGCATTGCCGGAAGCCGAAATCCGTGAGAAATTCGACCTCGGCTACCACACCAAGCATGTCGACACGATCTTCAAGCGGGTGTTTGGGGAGGCCTAACCTTTCCTTCTCCCCGTTCACGCGGAGAAGGTGCCCGAAGGGCGGATGAGGGGCGGCGCCGACTTCGGCGATGACTGTACTCGCCACGTCCAGGTCCGGGGGAGACAAACTCGCAAAACTGGCGCTGCCCCTCATTGCCCTGCCGGGCATTTCTCCCCGTATAGTGACGGGGAGAAAAAGAGCCGTGCCGACATCCAATCAAGCCTTGCCCGGCACCGTCCTGATCACCGTGCCCCACGGATCCTCGCGGGTCGTCTCGCCGGTCACATTGTCCGAGCGCATTTCGACCCACGCTAGGCCCGAACGTGCCGGATCGCGGCGGCCGGCGCCGGCGCTGCGCCAGGCATTGGCGCCAATGTGGTGGTGGTAGCCACCCGACGACAGGAACACCGCCTGGCCGCCATATCTCGCCACCGTGTCGAAGCCGAACTGGTCATGCCAAAAGGCCTCAGCGTCCTCCGGCCGGCCGACGCGCAGATGGACGTGGCCGACGATGGTGTTTTCCGGCGCGCCCTGCCAGCCGGCGTCATCGGCCGGCACACAGGCGACGACAGCCGGAAGGTTCAGACGCTCGGTCGCCATGGCGATCTTGTCGCCGATCCACTTCCAGTCCTGCGGACGGCGATCAGAATAGATTTCGATGCCGTTGCCCTCGGGATCGGTCATATAGAGGGCCTCGCTGACCAGATGGTCCGACGCGCCCTCGATGGCGATCCTGTTGGCGGCGGCATGATTGATCCAGCGGCCGAGATCGGCACGGCTGGGCAGCAGGAAGGCGGTGTGGAACAGGCCGGCGCTGCGCGGATCGTCGGGCTTTGCCGCGGCGTCGGGCTCGATGACCAGCAGGGGCCGGTTGGCGGCGCCGAGCGTGATCACGCCATCGGCGCGGCTCAGTTCCTGCAGACCGACAACGGCGCGGTAATAGCCGGCGAGGCTTTCGGCATCGCGCGCCCTCAGGCCGACGCGCGACACGCTGACCGGCGTGGTCGCGGCAAAAGGCAGTTCACTCATCATCGTCTCCGTTCGGGCGCTCGACGAAACTCCCAAAGCCAGAAGCTACGCGCCGCCGATCATCCTACGTCGTGTCAGCCCCAAAATCCCGGCCCTTCACGACTATGTTGTCCTCGCGACAGATCGTCGATCGCGATCGTTCACACAAGAGAGCAAGGAGCGAACATGGTGTTCACTGAATTGATGGTGAACGTCGTTCGGCACGGTTGCGCGAAAGGGCGGCGCTCGCTACATGCGCGCCATGAAAGTCAAGGACGCAGATATCCTCATCGTGCCGGGCTACACCAATTCCGGCCCCGAACACTGGCAGACCCGCTGGCAATCGAAACTGTCGACGGCGCGCCGGGTCGAGCAGGCCGAATGGTCGAAGCCGGTGCGCGAGGACTGGACCGCGAATGTGGCCAGGGCCGTCAACGAGGCCGAGCGGCCGGTGGTGCTCGTCGCCCACTCGCTCGGCGTGGCGGCGGCGGTGCAGGCCATTCCGAAGTTCCAAAGGCCGGTGGCCGGCGCCTTCTTCGTGGCGCCGCCCGACGTCGCCAATCCGGAGATCAGGCCGCGGCACCTGATGACCTTCGGACCCTATTCGCGCGAGCCGCTGCCCTTTCCCTCGATCGTGATCGCCAGCCGCAACGACCCGTTCTGCGCCTTCGACGTCGCGGAAGACATTGCCGGCGCCTGGGGCTCGCTGTTCATCGATGCCGGCGATGCCGGTCACCTTAATGCGGATTCCGGCTTCGGGCCGTGGCCCGAGGGCTCGATGACCTTTGCCAAGTTCCTGACGGAATTGAGGGAACCCTGAGGCGCAGCCGCCCGGTGGCGCTCAGGACCCGATGGAATCGCGCATGCTCTCCAGCAGCGTCTTGGCGCCCAGCGAAATCAGCG
>NZ_RZOT01000430.1:0-5390 GCF_003999085.1 Mesorhizobium sp. M4A.F.Ca.ET.090.04.2.1 | reverse complement strand
TCGTTACGATCTCGTCGCAATTTTCGACCGTCGTGAGGCGATGCGCGATGATGAGGACTGTCAGATCAGCGGGCAAATCACCGATTGCCTCCATGACAGCTGCTTCGGTCTCATTGTCGAGCGCGCTTGTTGCTTCGTCAAAAACGAGCAAACTCGCCTGTTTATAGAATGCCCGCGCTATGCCTATTCGTTGGCGCTGGCCGCCGGACAATCGCACACCGCGTTCGCCGACCCGGGTTTCATAGCCCTTGGGCAAGTTTTCGATGAAGCCCGCCAAAGCTGCCTGCTGCGCTGCGTTGCGAACACGTTCAAGATCGATACCGGCGGGGTCGATGCCAAACGCTATATTCTCGGCGATCGAAGCGTCCGAAAGGAAGATACTCTGGGGGACATGGGCAATCTGCCTCTGCCAGGCACGTCTAGTGCCTCCATCAAGGGGCTTCCCGTCGATCTCGATAACTCCACTTGTCGGCTCGAGTAGGCCCATCACGAGATCGACTGTCGTGCTCTTCCCGCTCCCTGTCTTGCCTACAAATCCGATCTTTGCGCCCTTCACGATGGTGAGATTGAACCGTTCGATAACCGGCGGCTGATCGGGCGCGTAGCAGAACGATAAATCCTTCAGCACAATTGCCTGATTGAATGGCAAGCGGCTCGGCGGAGGTGCCTGTGCTTCTGCTGGGAGTGGCGCTTCGATCGTCTTAAGAACCGCTTCGACGCCGGCGATATTGCCTAGCACGAGCGCCCAGTTTGCATAGATCAATTGCATCAGGGGCACTAGACGCTGCGCGCCAAGGGCAAACGTTCCCAGCATAGGCAGTACCTGCCCGGCGTTGTTTGTCCTTGTGATCAGGAAGTAAGCAAGTGCGGCGATGATCACCATCCCAGTGGCTTCGATCGCGAATCGAGGAGTAGCGGCCGCGAGAGCGTTCCCCGAGTAAGCGCGCTGTAAATGCCTGTCGAGTTCTTCGAAACGGGAAAGGAAGTAGGGCTGAGTGTCATTGATGATGACATCGCGAATGCCACCCAAGCCCTCTTGCACGGACCGAATGTCTTCCGCCTGCATTCGCTCTATCGTGCGGGCATTCGTCTTGAGATGTTTGCGAATGAAGAGCGACATGGCGAGATAGGCCACACCCAATCCGGCAAAGATCGCAAATGTGATGAATGAGCTCAACGCGAACATCGCCGCAACGACGAACACGCTGATGATCGCTCCCCCAACCGCTTGGAGGATCGGGAGGAGAACGTTCATGTTGATGATGTGGACTTGGCGAAGTGTCGCCAGCACCGAACTGGAGCTATTCGATAAGTGATAGCTGTAGGGTTGGTAAAGTGCGCGCTTGTAAACTCTCACGGCGATCTCGTGCCCAAGCGAAAAGACAAAAGCATGAGTCGCTCGCGAGAGCAGGATCCGCACCACCCCAGCGATCACTACCACTACCGAAAATAGCGACAGCAAGGGCAGAAGGCTGTCGCTCGAACTGGCCGAACCGAAACCCTGCAATTGGCGTCCGATCCATGACTGACCTATTGAATCGGGATCGGTGATCTTGGCCAGAAACGGCAAGAGGGCACCGAGCGTCGCGGCCTCAGCGATAGCGCCGAAGGACATTAGAACCAGAAGACCGAAAAACTGGCGGCGCCGGCGCCTCGATAGCTGCGCCCACAAGCGCCGAAGCGCGTCGGTCGTGCTGTCTAGGGTCTGGGTTCCGCTCAATGCCAAGGTATCGCCCGCATTCTCGACGTTCATTGCGCATGGGCGCCACAAGGAAACAAGTCGCATGTGGCGCCAATTGACAATTTCTGATCTCGGATCGTCAAAAGCCATCCACAAGCTGGACCATTCAGGGCAGCTTCGAACGTGCAATTGTGATATCTCTGTACTACTAGCAGCGAGGAAAAGGCGATTCTAAGTAGGAGCCGTCAGTTGGGCGCCGATCGGTTCTGGCAGTCCTTGGGTCTCTGCCTGACTGGGCTAGGGGCGGCGTTTCTGCTCTTTGTCGCTGCTTATCCCCTCGGCCTCGTCCAGGCCTATCCGACACCCCCCGCGGAGGCTATTGAGGGACCGCTTGGGTTTGAGAAGAAGATAGAGGATTTGAACGGCCTTTATCGCGAAGCGAATGAGCCCAAGCAGGTCTATCTTGAGCGCCTGACAAAGGCTGTCGCGGGCGGCGTGGTGCATTACTGGACGGAAGGGGACCGTTGGGCGGCCACTGACGCGCGCTATACGAAGATCAGCGTTTTCGACAACTACGTCATCTGGCTGCTCGGTCGGCTTCCTGCATACCACGACAGCTTTCAAAATTACGAGTTTTTGACACCCCGAAAGGCCTTAGATCGCGGTTACGGCTTTTGCTCCCAGGCCTCAAAGATTGTCTATTCAATCCTTACGGAACAAGGCATTCCAGCGACGATATATAGCGCGGAGCAGCACACGATCGTCGAGGTCGATGGTAATGTTCTCGATTCCGATTATGGCGTCCTAGTACCCCATCCTCTGGCTCTTGTAGAAAGGGATCCGTCGATAGTCGATTCCTACTATTCGGACTACGAAGATATGCTGCCTCTTTTGCATGGAGCCTACGGTCAACCTTGGCATCAGCTTGGAACGCCAGAAGGCTTTCAGAGTGCCCGTTCTTACGAGACAATTTTCGACCGGCTGAAGTGGCTTCCGCCAGTCATGCTGCTGCTCATCGGCGTGTTGTTGGCAACTAGCGGGCTGCTTCGGCGCCGACCGTTCGTTTCTGCCCCGAAAATCTTTGCCTTCGGTCGTTCGTCCAATCGTGGAGCTTAGGGAGTGCTTTGCGCTTGCTTGAGGTCTATGCCTATGGCATGCGACGGCTAAATCGGAAGTCGGCGGCGATAGAGTCTCGATGAATTATGCTCCAGCAAAGACATCCGCTGTCGTTCCTTCGACGGCCATCGCCAAGAGCCGCCGTAAGGGCGTACTTTTTGTGATCGGATCGCTAAACCTTGGCGGCACGGAGAGCCAACTCGTACTGCTCGCCAAGGAACTGGCATGCCGAGGATGGAGGGTCGAGGTTTTTGCGCTTACGCCGGTAGGCGACGTACTGGCCGAACCTCTGACCCGAGCCGGCATACCAATTTTCTATGGCCGCCACCGACCGAATTCCCTCGCCGCCGGTTCAAAGACGTCGCCGGGTTTGAAGGAGTTGATGGTCCTCCTGGCCGCGGCCACTTGGGTTTTCAGGCGGGTGGCTTGGACACGACCGGGCGTGGTCCATGCTTTTCTGCCGCTGACAAATTTCCTCGGCGCCCTGGCCGGACGGTTAGCGTTGGCACCGCTTATCGTCACATCTCGACGCGGCCTCGGCAGCCATCAGGAACGCTGGCCTTGGCTAAAATGGATGGATCGGTTCGCTAACCGTTTTTCCGATTTCGTGGTTGCGAACTCTCTCGCTGTCGCGGCAGACACGGCGGCGCGGGACAACTACAGCATCAACCGCATCAAAATTGTCGCAAACGCCCTCGATTTAAGCCGGTTCGACAATATCGGCGATCGTCGCAATGGGACCCGGGCTCGACTTGGTCTCGCCCCAGATGACGTGGGCATCATCATTGTCGCCAATTTGATACCGTATAAAGGTCATGACGATCTAATCGAGGCGATTGCCCTTGCGAGCAAAGTGCACCCGAACATCAAGCTCTTTATGGCCGGGCAGGACCGGGGAATCGGATCGGCTCTGGCGCAGAAGGCTGAAAGCCTCGGCATCGGGCGCAAAGTGCAAGCTCTCGGAGTTCAGAGCGATATCCCTGGTTTACTCGCTGGTATGGATGTTGGCGTGATCGCGTCCCATGAGGAGGGCTTTTGCAATGCCTTGATGGAGAAACTGGCGGCCGGTCTCCCGGTAGTCGTCACAGACGTAGGCGGAAATCCGGAGGCAGTCTCAGGCCTGCCAGGATGTGTTTTGGTACAACCTCATGCTCCCACTGATCTCGCTCGAGGTTTGCTGGAAATAGTAGACCGTCTGCCAGAGCGCAAAACGGACCAGGAGTTTCGCCAACGGACAATGCGCCAGCGCTATTCGATTGAGGCTATGGCCGACGCCTATGAAACCCTCTACCTCACGGGGAAATGAATGAGCGGCGGGGTTGCTGATGTGGATCGCTCACTAGGCCCAGCATCGTCGCTGCAAACGAACCTGGTGAACCTTTCTGCCGGCTTCTGCGCTTTCACAGTCGTTGTATATCAGGCCTGGTTCATGCCTTTCTCCCTGCCCTTGTTCACCGGGCGAGATGGCTATCTCAGGTTGGCCTTGTACGCCCTCTATGGCGTTGTACTCATCGTCTCTTTCGCAGTGGTAGTGACGCGGCGTGACGTGCGCAAAGCTATTTCGCCGCTGGCAATCGGCGCCGTGGTGGCGGTCGTGCCAATCGCTCTGCATCCTCTTGGGATCGTCAACAGGAGCTATTTGACAACTCTTGCTCTTGGTGGCTCTGCACTCACTCTGATGCTTACGTTTGCGCCTCCGATTGTGCTGCGGCTGTCCGCTTCGGTTACGGCCCTCAATGCTATCGTTTGCTTCTTGGATGTGCTCTTCACCCATGGCTTTACCACTACAGTTGGCCGCGCGGCGGGGTTAGCAGTCAACCCGAATGTGGCCGCTGCGGGACTCTTGCTCGGCGGCGCGGCGAGCTATCGCGCCGTACCTAAGGAATGGCGCCCAGGTTTTCTCGTCCTGGTTGGGGGGGCGCTTTCAATCACCTTGTCCCGCTCCACTATTCTTGCCGCCGTCGCCACCGTCTTCCTTCCAAGTGCTGCTGGCATCTGGCAATACTATAGAGCTGGCCGAAGATTGCGGATCGGCACCGCTGCTTGGACGCGGGCTCTCGCCGTGGCTCTTGTGCTGCTATCGGCAACTTTCGTCGCACTGACCACTAACCGCTACTTTCGAGCTGCCATTAGCCAGTCTTTCGCAGGAGTGTTGGCCGTAAACACGGACCTTAGTGTGGCAGGCGAAGCTGTCGACACGTCGCTTGCCCGGCCAGCGGTTCCGATAGGACATCCTCCCCAAACAGATGACGCGAGACCGCTTTCGGTCGAGCCGCCCCAATTGGCGCCATCTAGAAACGTCCCAGCTCTACCCGAGGAAAGCTTGCCAGGAGATGTCGCCACTCCCCCCAAAGCGATTCCGTCTGCAGCAGGCGCGGCCAGGATCCAGGCCCTCAGCGAACGGCTGAGAGGTGAAGGTAAGAAGAATTCTATCTCGGCCCGAGCTCTGTTCTTGGAACGCGGCCTACTTGCATACCAGACAGGCGGTTTCTTTGGTCGTGGGCTGGAAGAGGCTCATGTCTTTGTTCCTCACAACACGTTTGTCCTTTTTGCTATCGCTTTCGGCCATATCGGCTGGCTAGTGCCACTCGGC
>NZ_RZOT01000042.1:8207-17617 GCF_003999085.1 Mesorhizobium sp. M4A.F.Ca.ET.090.04.2.1 | reverse complement strand
GTGTCGTGCGGCGTCCGACGGCAAGGCCCGGCACCCGGCCGCCGGGCTCGGAACTCGCAGCCGCCATGCGCTCCTGCCGCTCGGCCTTTGCCGCCATCGCCCTGTTCAGCGGCGTGCTCAACGTGCTGATGCTTTCGAGCTCGATCTACATGCTCGAGATCTACGACCGCGTGCTGCCCAGCCGCAGCGTGCCGACGCTGATCGGCCTCAGCCTGCTCGTCGCCATCCTCTATGCCGGCCAGGCCGTGCTCGATTTCGTGCGCGGCCGCATCCTGGTACGCATCGGCACCGCGCTTGACGAGGCGCTCGGTGCCCGCGTCTACGCCAGCGTGCTGAAGCTGCCACTGAAGCTTGGGCGCGGCGGCGACAACATGCAGCCGGTGCGCGATCTCGACAGCGTGCGCACCTTCATGTCGGGCAGCGGCCCGACCGCGCTGTTCGACCTGCCGTGGCTGCCGCTCTATCTGGCCATCATCTTCATGTTCCACGTGCTTCTCGGCCTGACCGCGCTGGTCGGCGCGATCGTGCTGGTGCTGCTCACCGTCTATGCCGAGCGGCTGACGCGCAAGCCGGTCACGTCAGGCACGCAGACCGGCATCGTGCGCAACGGCCTGACGCTCGCCGGCAACCGCAATGCCGAGGTGATCGCGGCCTTGGGCATGGGCGGCCGCATGGCCGCAAAGTGGGAGGAGGCCAACCGCGACTATCTCGCCGAGCAGCGCAGCGTCAGCGACATTGCCGGCGGCTTCGGCGCCGTCTCCAAGATGCTGCGCATGCTTCTTCAATCGGCCATGCTCGGCGTCGGCGCCTGGCTGGTGATCGAGCAGCAGGCGACGGCCGGCATCATCATCACCGCCTCGATCCTCAGCGGCCGCGCGCTGGCCCCGGTCGACCTGGTCATCGCCAACTGGAAGGGGTTCCTCACCGCGCGGCAAGGCTGGCAGCGGCTGAACAGGATGCTCGCCGCCATGCCGGCCGACGCCCGGCCGACCGCCCTGCCGATGCCTGCCCGTCATATCTTCATGCAGATCGTCAGCATCGCCGCGCCAGGAACCCAGCGGCTTTTGGTGCATGAGGCGAGCTTCGCGCTCGAGGCCGGCCATGCCGTCGGCATCATTGGGCCGAGCGGCTCCGGCAAGTCGACGCTGGTCAGGGCGCTGGTCGGCGCCTGGCCGCTTGCGGCGGGCCGGGTCCGGCTCGACGGCGCCGACCTCGACCAGTGGTCGCAGGAGGATCGCGGCCGCTTCATCGGCTACCTGCCGCAGGACGTCGAGCTGTTCGCCGGCACGGTGGCCGAGAACATCGCCCGTTTCGAGCCGGACGCCGATCCGGCATTGGTCATCGCCGCCGCCAGGGCCGCCGGCGCGCATGATCTCATCGTCGGCTTCCGCGACGGCTACGAGACCGAGATCGGCGAGCTCGGCGAGGCGGTCTCGGCCGGCCAGCGCCAGCGCATCGCGCTCGCCCGCGCGCTCTATCGCGATCCCTTCCTGGTGGTGCTCGACGAACCGAACTCCAATCTCGACGCCGAGGGCGAGCAGGCGCTGTTCCAGGCGATCCTCCTGGTGCGGCAGCGCGGCGGCATCGTCGTCCTCGTGGCGCATCGGCCGAGCGCGCTCGCCACCGTCGATTTCGTCCTCGCGATGAACCAGGGCCGCATCCAGGCTTTCGGCCTCAAGGACGACGTTCTCGCCCGGCTGTTCCCGCGGCCGCAGCCGGCGGTGGCAACGGTGGCCGGCGTGCCGCGGCTGAGGCTCGCCACCGAGGAGCCGCCGCGCTCTGGCGCCGCGGCGGCCGGGGAGTGAGGGATGCGCGCCACCTCTCACCAGTCCATTCGCGCCCACACGCTTCTCGGCCTCGGCGCGGTCGCGCTGCTGGTCGGCGGCGTCGGCGGCTGGGCCGCGCTGACGCAAATCTCTGGGGCGGTCATCGCGTCGGGGGTTCTCGTCGTCGATTCCCACGTCAAGGAGGTCCAGCACTCGACCGGCGGCATCGTCGGCGAGATCGCCGCCCATGACGGCGACCGCGTCAAACAGGGCGCGCTATTGGTGCGCCTCGATCCGACCATGCCGGCCGCCAATCTCGCCGTGGTCACCAAGGCGCTCGACCAGTTGTCGGCGCGCGAGGCGCGGCTGGACGCAGAGCGCCAGGGCGCCGGTCAGATCGCCTTTCCGAAGGCCCTGCTCGACCGGGGCGGCGATGCGGTGGTGGCCGAGATCATCGCCGGCGAAAAGCAGCTCTTCGAGACACGGCGGGCGGCGCGCTCCGGCCAGAAGGGCCAGCTCAGGGAGCGCATCGAGCAGCTGCGCAAGGAGATCAGCGGCGACACAGCCCAGGCCGATGCCAAGTCGCATGAGATCGAGCTTGTCGGCGAGGAACTCGTCAGCCTGCGCGCGCTGTGGAAGAAGCGGCTGATCTCCATCGACCGGCTGACCGCGATGGAGCGCGAGGCGACGCGGCTCGACGGCGAGCGCGGCCAGCTGACGGCGGCGCTGGCGCAGGCCGAAGGCAGGATCGCCGAGATCAACCTGCAGATTATCCAGGTCGATCTCGATCTCAGCACCGAGGTCAACAAGGATCTGCGCGAGATCGACGCCAAGATCGGCGAACTGATGGAGCGCAAGGTCGCCGCCGAAGACCAGCTCAGGCGCATCGACATCCGCGCGCCGCAGGACGGTGTCGTGCAGCAGTCGATCGCCTACACGATCGGCGGCGTCATCACGCCCGGCCAGATTATCATGCAGATCGTGCCCGACAGCGACAGCCTGGCGATCGAGGCCAGGATCGCGCCGAGCGACATCGACCAGCTCTTCGTCGGCCAGCCGGCGGCGCTGCGCTTTTCGGCCTTCAACCAGCGCACCACGCCGCAGATCAACGGCACGGTCGAACGCACCTCGCCCGACACCACCACCGACCAGCGCACCGGCATCAGCTACTACACCGTGCGCATCGCCACCACGAGCGCGGAGGTGGCGCGCCTCGGCCAGGTCAAGCTGGTTCCCGGCATGCCGGTTGAATCCTTCATCAAGACCGCCGACCGCACGGTGCTCTCCTACCTGGTCAAGCCGCTGCAGGACCAGATCAGCCGTGCCTTCAGGGAGTAAGGCAGGCCGAAAGCGCTTAGGGTCGCTTGCTGTCCAGGCGTCATCACGCCCGGCCAGGTTATCATGCAGATCGTGCCCGACAGCGGCTAGTCGCGATCTGCTTGCCGCCGAATATCCGCCCCGGTCCGGCTGGCTGTGTATTCAAGGAAATGCTAATATTGACCTGGTCGGTGGGAGCTTCGTGCGGCCGATCGCGGCGGCGGGCGTCGAGGGGACGGCATGCGGATCGCAATGATGGGAGCGGGCGGCATCGGCGGCTATGTCGGCGCCAGGCTCGCCGAGCTGGGGGGCGAGGTCAGCTTCATTGCTCGCGGTGCCCACTTGCAGGCAATGCGCCAGAGCGGCCTGCGCATTCAAAGCGACCTCGGTAACATCTTGCTGTCCAATGTGTCTGCGAGCGACGCGCCGGCCGACATCGGTCCCGTCGATCTGGTGATTTTCGCGGTCAAGCTCTACGACAGCGAGAAGGCCGCCGCCACGCTCGGACCGCTCATCGGCGGGAACACGCGCGTCGTGACGCTGCAGAACGGCATCGATAGCGTCGGCATTCTCCGCCGCCATATTCCGGGCGACAGGGTGATCGGTGGCGCCACCTACCTGTCCGCATTCATCAAGCAGCCCGGAGAAGTCGTCCACGCGGGCGGGCTGCGTGACATCCTCGTCGGCGGACACCGCGACCCTGTCATCAAGGAACTTCAGGCGCTGTGCGATCGGGCTATCGGGCTGGAGCTGAAGCCGGTTGCCGACATCGACAATGTGCTTTGGGAGAAGTTCGTGACATTGGCGGCCTTCTCCGGCGGAACGTCGCTGATGCGTTCGGGGATCGGTCCGATCCTCGACGACCCCGAGGCGCGCATCTTCATCGAGCAGCTGCGCGACGAGGGCATGGCGATTGCCGCGGCCGCCGGTCATCCGCTGGCCGAGGGATTCGAACGGCGCGTCACGACCAGGTGGAGCGCATTCCCCCCGCATGTGAAATCGTCGATGGCGAACGATCTCGAAAGGGGAAAGCCGATCGAGGTCGCCTGGCTGTCCGGGCGGATGCACCAGCTGGGCATCGAGTTCGGCATCGCGACCCCTGGCCACACGGCGGTCTTCCGCGCCTTGCATCTCTACGCAGCAGGTGCCGCTGCCTAGCGGCATCCCATCGACCTTCCATGGAGGGCATCGTGACATCGAGCGAAGGCATGCCGGCGACGACAGGGAGCGAGGCAACGGGCTCCCAGGACATGTTCAACAGGGAGCTTGATACCTATCGCAGGATCGTGGATGCAAACCTCATGTTCCATCGCGAGGTCTATCGCCTTCTGCGTGACGTGCTCACGGAGCTTGCGCCTGCGTCGTTCCGCTTTCTCGACGTGGCGTGCGGCGATGCCGGCGCCTCCGCTGCGACGTTGAGGACGACCACGATCGGCAACTATGTCGGCATCGATCTGTCCGAGGCATCGCTGCGGCTGGCGGCTCGAGAGCTCGATATCCTTCCTTGCCCGGTCGAGTTGCGTTGCAGCGATTTCGCGCATGCGATGGCGACGTGGTCGGAGCCCGTCGACGTGATCTGGATCGGCATGTCGCTGCACCACCTGCCGACCGAGGGTAAGGCGCGGCTGATGCGGCACGCCCGCAGGGCCCTGGGAGGGATGGGCCTCTTCGTCATCTGGGAGCCAGCGCTTTTCGAGGGAGAGGATCGCGCCGCCTGGCTCGCCCGCTTCTCCTTGCTGCGCGATGAATGGTCGGCCGTTTCCGACGAGGAGTTCGCCGCCATGGAACGGCACATGCTACTGGCCGATTTCCCGGAAACCGCCGCCACATGGCTCGGCATGGGGCGGGATGCCGGCTTTTCCCACGCGGAGGAGATTTTCGTCATGCCGAACAGAATGGGTAGGATGTTCCGATACTGGAACTAGAGCACTCCAGCAAAAGCGTGAAACGGCTTTCCGTCCGCAACTGCTCAAAACAAAGAGATGCGAGACAATGTCATCCAAGCTGAAACCGAACGAGGTCACGCCGGGTGATGCGCCGGTTCCCTTGGCCATTGAGCTTGCCGGCCGCTGGGGGCGGCTGCGGCCGCTCGACGCCGCGGGCGATGCGGCACAACTCTACCTGCTCTCGCATGACGAGCACACGCACGCCACCTGGGTCGACATGAAGGTGGGGCCGTTCGCCACCGAACGGGCCTTCGCCGAGCAAGTCGCCGTCCTGGTGGCCGATCCCAAGCGCGCCTTCTTCGCCGTCGATGGCCCCGATGGCGGGCCGCTCGGATGGCTCTGCCTGATGGAGGCGCGACCCGCGCATCATGTCGTCGAGCTCGGCTATGTGCTCTACACCGCCGCTGCAGCGCACGCGGCTCGCCACCGAAGCGCTCTACCTCATCCTGCGCCACGTCTTCGACGATCTCGGCTACCGGCGCCTGGAATGGACCTGCACCTCGACCAACCAGCGCTCGCGCAAGGCGGCCGACCGACTCGGCTTCGTCTATGAAGGCATGCTGCGCGAGAGCCTGTTCCTGAAGGGCAAGCCGCGCGACATCTGCATGTACTCGATGCTTTCCAGCGAATGGCCGGCCCGCCGCGCCGCCTTCGAGGCCTGGCTCGATCCCGCGAACTTCCGCGATGGGCGGCAGATCTGGTCGCTGACCGAAATCCGTTCGGCTGCCGGCCATGATCCCGGGGAGCCGGCGGATCCGCCGCTGCCGGTCTGACGGAAAACCCTTGCCGGTGGCGATGCCGGTTTTGTGCTAATCAAGTCCAGTGGTTTCGCATGCATCAAGGGGGCAGGCTATGAAGGCGCTCGAAATCTCCAATCAGGATTTGTCGCGGCTGGCGGACGAGGCGATGGACCTCGCCACGACCTATTGGGCCTCGCTCGATGACCGTCCGGCCTATCCGTCGACCAGCGGCAGGGAGACAACCGAACTCTTCTCGCGGCCCTGGGCCGAGGAGGGCAGGGGCCGGGACGTCCTGCACGACTTCAAGTTGATCGCCGAGCATGCGCGACCATCCGCTGGCAGGTTCTTCGCCTACGTCTTCGGTTCCGGCGAGCCGGTGGGGGCGGTGGGAGAATTGCTGGCGGCGGTGCTCAATCAGAACGTGTCCTCGTGGCGATCCGCGCCGGCGGCGACATCGATCGAACACGCCGTCGTCGGTTGGCTGGCGGAGGCGGTCGGCTGCGCCGGATTCACCGGCAGCCTGTGCGGCGGCGGCTCGGCGGCAAACCTGATGGCGCTGGCGATGGCGCGTGAAGCAAAGTTGCCGGCCAATGAAACAGGGGTGCGCGGCGGCGTGGTCTATGCATCCGAGCAGGTGCACATGTCCATTGCCAAGGCGGTGGCGCTGCTCGGCATCGGCAGGGCGAACCTGCGCCTGGTTCCCGTCGACGACCAGTTCCGGATGCGTCCGGACGCCCTCCAGGCGGCCATCGCCGCCGATCGCGCGGCCGGACGAATACCGATCGCGATCGTCGCCACCGTCGGCACCATCGTCTCCGGCGCCATCGACCCGCTGCCCGAGATCGCCGCTATCGCCGGACGCGAGGGCATGTGGCTGCATGTCGACGGCGCGTATGGCGTTCTGGCGGCCCTGGCCCTGCCGGAGACGCTCAACTCGCTGGCGCTGGCGGATTCGCTCTCGCTCGATGCGCACAAATGGCTTTATCAGCCACTGGATTGCGGCTGCCTGCTGCATCGCCACCCGGACATCGCGCGCAGGACGTTTTCGCACAGCGACGACTATGTTGGCCTGCTGAGCCAGGATCCCACGGAAGGTTTCGCCTTCTTCGATCAGTCGTTCGAGCTGTCGCGGCGTTTCCGCGCGCTGAAGCTCTGGCTGTCGCTGCAATATCACGGGCGCCGCGCCTTTCGCGAGGCGATCGCCGAGGACCTGCGCCATGCCCGGCTTCTGGCCGAGACGGTCGAGGCGCATCCGGAGCTGGAGCTTCTGGCGCCGGTGCCGCTCAGCGCGGTCTGTTTCCGTCATCGCGCCAAGGACAACAGGGCGATCCTGAGACGCGTGATCGCGCGCGGTCGCGTCTATCTGTCGAACGCGACGGTCCACGACCAGTTCGCGCTCAGGGCGTGCTTCGTCAACCACCGGACGACGGACGGCAATGTGCTCGAAATCGTCTCGGAGGTGATCGCGGCAGCCGCCGAACTCAACGATTGAGGCTTGGAGCAATTCCGGGAAAAGTGTGAAACGGTTTTCCGTCCGGATTTGCGTCAAAACAAAGAGCTCTAGTTCGCCGACTGCCGATCTGATGGCCTCGATGGCGAGCCCCTTGTGATCGTTGCAATTCAAGTGGTGGCTGTAGGCAAGGTACAGTACATTAGAAAAACGAAATATTACTTTGGGAGTCCGCCATGGCAGAGAGGGAAGACGGCCGGACGCCGTTACCCAACGGCGCTGGCGCCGACTATGACCTGATCATTGTTGGTGGCGGTCTTGCGGGATCCTCGCTGGCCATCGCCCTTGCCGGTCGCGGCGCGCGCGTTCTCATCGTCGAACAGCAGGACGAATTCAGGGACCGCATCCGCGGCGAGGTTCTCATGCCCTGGGGAAGTCTCGAGGCCCAGCGCCTGGGCGTCTATGCTTTGCTTCTCGAAAGCTGCGCCACCGAGGCGGCCTACTATTCAAGATTCCGGGATGGCTCTCTGCAGGCTGTGCGGGACTTGATCGCGACGACGCCTTCCCGGACCTGTTGCATGACGTTTCCCCATCCGCAGATGCAAACGGTTCTGCTGAAACATGCCGAGAGCCTGGGAACGGAGGTGAGGCGCGGAAGCGTGGTCTCGGCGGTGACATTTGGCGATGTCCCACGAGTTCACGTCGGCAGCGACGCAAAGGGTCTCTCGGCGCGCCTGGTCGTTCTGGCGGACGGCAGGGATTCGCGTCTACGCTCGCTTCTCGGCTTTGAGGTGAGGCATGATCCCGAACTGCTGATCACGGCCGGCATGATCCTGGAGGGCGACGTCGATTGTTCGGAGGTTCTCGCCGGCAATGCCCCACCGCGGGCAAACACGATCAATCTCTTCTATGATCCCATGGGCGGGCGCATGGTAATCGCGATGAAAATTGCCCCCCGGCGCAACCGCATCTATCTCATCTACCACAAGGATGTTCTGCCGAAGCGCCTTTCCGGCCGTCATTCGGTGGAGGAGATGATACGCCAGCTGCATGCGACAGGCGCGCCCGCCCACTGGTTCGACCGGGCACGGCAGGCAGGTCCGTTTGCCAGCTTCGACGGGTCGCATCGATGGGTCGACAGGCCCAGTCGCGACGGGGTTGTTCTGGTCGGCGATACCGCGGCCGCCACCGACCCTGCCTGGGGCAGGGGGCTGTCGCGGACGCTCCGCGATGTCCGGCTGCTGCGGGACCGATTGCTCGAAAACCCCGATTGGCGATCGGCGGCGGAGGCCTACGCTGGCGACCATGATGATTTCTACGGCTGCATGCGACGCCTGGAGGCGATGGAGACAGCATTGCTGTTCGAGCGCGGAGAGGCGGCCGACCGGCGGCGCCAGCATGCCTTTGCGCTTTTTGCCGGCGATCCGACGCGGGTTCCGGATGTCGTCGGATTGGGACCCGAGGCACCCTCGGATGATCTGGCCCGTGCTCGTTACTTCGGAGAGATGTGAGGGACGGATTTAGATCCCGACCGTGCCCCGACAGCGCATGCCTTTTGCTGCGCCGGCAGGTGCCGGTCGCCTCACTCGACGAAGCCGAACCTGTCGACGTCGAACAGGCCCATGTCGGTGAGCTTGAGATGCGGGATCACCGGCAGTGCCAGGAACGCCACCTGCAGGAAGGGTTCGGGGATCGTGCAGCCGATGTCGCGCGTCGCCTCGCGCAACTGATGCAGGGCATGGGTGACGGTCTCGAAGGGTTCCAGGCTCATCAGCCCGGCCAGCGGCAGCGCCAGTTCTGCGGTGATGACGCCGTTGTCGGCCACCGCCATGCCGCCGCCCATCTCGATCAGCCGGTTGACCGCAACCGCCATGTCGGCGTCGGTGGCGCCGACCACGGTGATGTTGTGGCAGTCATGGCCGATCGAGGAGGCGATGGCGCCGCGCTTCAGGCCGATGCCCCGGACAAAACCCTTGCCGATATTGCCGTTCCTGCCGTGCCGCTCGACCACCGCGGCCTTGAGGATGTCGGCCTCGGGGTCGGCCTGCAGGCACTGATCGAGGACGGGCAGGGCGGCGTCCTCGCGGAAGGTGATGATCAGGCCGGGCTTGATCGCGATCACCGGCGTCTGGTTGCGGCCCGCCCTGGCCTCGACACGGAAGGCATCCGCCGTGACCGGCTTCGCCTTCAC
>NZ_RZOT01000042.1:0-8197 GCF_003999085.1 Mesorhizobium sp. M4A.F.Ca.ET.090.04.2.1 | reverse complement strand
GCCGAGGCCGACCGGCGCCACCGTGCCTCGGGTCTCGAACAGTTCCGGCGTCACCAGCCGTCCCGCGGAGACGACATCGCTCACCCGGCAGTCCTCGAGGTCGTCGAGCAGGGCGATGTCGGCACGCCAGCCGGGCGCCACCAGGCCGCGATCGGTGAGGCCGAAAATGCGCGCCGCGGAATGGCTGGCGGCGCGGTAGACATGATGCAGCGGCCGGCCCTTGGCGATCAGCCGCCGGATCGAGGAATCGAGATGGCCTTCCTCGGCGATGTCGAGCGGATTGCGGTCGTCGGTGCACAGCGCGACGAAGCTCGACGTATCGGCGTCGAGGATCTCGGCCAGCGCGTCGAGGTCCTTGGAGGCCGAGCCCTCGCGGATCAGGATCGCCATGCCCTTGGCGAGCTTTTCCCGTGCCTCGGCCGCGGTCGTGGTCTCGTGGTCGGTGCGGATGCGGGCCGCCAGGTAGCCGTTGAGCCGCTGGCCCCTGAGCAGCGGCGCGTGGCCGTCGATGTGGCCGTCTGAAAAGGCGTCGAGCTTGGCGATCATGCCTTCGTCGCCGGCGAGCACGCCGGGAAAATTCATCACCTCGGCGAGGCCGACCACCTTGGGATGGGCGCGGAGCGGGACGAGGTCTTCCGCCTCCAGCCGCGCGCCCGAGGTCTCGAACGCCGTCGACGGCACGCAGGACGACAGGTTGACCCGCACGTCGAGAATGGTCCGCTCGGCGCAGTCGAGGAAATAGCTTATGCCTTCGACGCCCAGCACGTTGGCGATCTCATGCGGATCGCAAAGCACGGTGGTGACGCCGTGCGGTAGCACGCAGCGGTCGAATTCGAGCGGGCTGACCAGCGAGGATTCGATGTGGAGGTGCGTGTCGATGAAGCCGGGCACGGCGAAGCGGCCGCGGCCGTCGATCACCTCGGCAGCCTGATAGCGCGCATGGGTGCCGACGATGCGGTCGCCGACGAGGGCGATGTCGGTTTCGCTCACCCTGCCGGTGACGACATCGAGCAGCCGCACGTTGCGGACCACCAGGTCGGCGGGAATCTCGCCGGCGCCGGCGCGGATCATGCGGGTCAGCAGTTTCTTCGAATCCATGGGTCCCCCAGGCAAAGTCTGCCGCTACGCTCGTCCCAACCGCCGAAGCGGTCAAGGGGCGTGACTTTGGCCGGTGCCGGGCCGCCTTGTCGACACGTCGCAAAGGTGTTCCGGCACCGGAAATCGCGGGCAGACCTTAGGGTGGACGTGTTGCATTTCGGTCATACGGTCGATCACGAACCAGTCATATGGGCAATCCATAATATGAGAAGCGGGGGCTTCAAGTAAGCTAGAAGCAATTCCAGGAAAAGTGCGCAGCGGTTTTCCGTCCGGGATTGCGTAAGCTAGAAGCAATTCCAGGAAAAGTGCGCAGCGGTTTTCCGTCCGGGACTGCGTACGGACAAATACTGGAGCAACGTCCGCTCCAGCCTGAGGGGCGCAATCGACGCCCCGGGCTTGTTACGGCCGCATTTCGCGGTCACACTCCGGATATGCCTTCGGGGCGCGGGACGCACTGTCCCGGATCGAATGAAGGACCATTCCCGTCGGAGCCGGCCGCTGCACCATCCGGACCGGATCCCCGACTGCCTTGCCGCGGCGCGCCGAATGCCTGCGGCGGATGACCCTCGAAGGCAATCGCGGCCGCTCAGCTGACGTCGCAACGCAACCCGTCCACCCGAGGCAAGCGCAAGTCTTGCCCCAGGGAAACTCGCGGGCTTAAGGCTTATTCCTGCGGGTTCCGCCGAAACCAAAGCAAATGCGAGGTCCAACGCGATGCATCCGATGCCCAGCCGGATTCCGGTGTCCATCATCATCCCGAACTACAATTACGCGCGCTTCCTCGAACGCAGCGTCGACAGCGCGCTCGGCCAGGACCATGACGACGTCGAGGTCATCGTCGTCGACGACAGATCGAGCGACGGTTCGGCGGCGGTCATAGAATCCTATGGCGACAGCATCCGCGCCTGCCTGCGGCCAAGGAATGGCGGCCATGCCGCCGCCTTCAACACCGGCTTCGCGGCAAGCTCAGGCAGGATCGTGCTGTTCCTCGACGCCGACGACTATCTCTACCCGGACGCCGTCTCCAGGATCGTCGACGCCTGGGATCCGGCGACCGCGCAGGTGCAGTCGCGGCTGCACATCGTCGACGAAGCACAGCGCGTCAAGGATGTCTTCCCGCCGCCGGAACTTCCCTTCGACGATGGCGACGTGGTGCCGAAGCTGCTGCACAAGGGGCGCTACCAGACGACGGTGACCAGCGGACTCGCCTTCGAACGCTCGACGCTGGACACCATCATGCCGATCCCCGAAGCCGATTTCCGCCAGGGCGCCGATGGCTATCTGGCGACGCTGGCGCCGCTCTACGGGCAGGTGCAGTCGATCGAGGAATGCGTCGGCGCCTACCGTATCCACGGCGCCAACCATTCCGTCTTCGGCGAAAAGCTTGCCGAGCGGGCGCGGTGGCGGGTGGCGCATGATTTCCACCGCATGGCGGCGCTGTCGGGCCAGGTCTCGGGCGTCGGCCTGGCGGTCGAGCCGGCCGAGACCGTCCTGCATGATACGCTTCATCTGGAGGAGCGGCTCGCCTCGCTCTGCGCCGACCCCGACCGGCACCCGGTCGCCAATGATTCCAAACTGGCGCTTGCCGCGCACGGCGCCGTCGCCAGCCTCGAGATGACGGCCTCGCTCAGGCGTCGCGCCATGCTTGCCGCCTGGTTCCTGTCCGTCGGCATGCTGCCCGGAAGGATGGCGCTCGCCGTGCTGTCCTGGAAGCTCGACGCCGCGTCGCGGCCGGCCTTCCTCGCGCGGTTCTCCAAATCCATCCGCCAGGCGATGGGTTGAAAGCATTCGCCTCACATGCTTCGCTGAGCAGGGCAGGGAGCGGGAGAGGGCAGGGCTTCAAGAAATTTGACAGCCCGTGTCGGACTGGCCAGGCCCCCGTACGTCCTTGGGGCATCGATCAGCAAATCAGAGAGGACATACGATATGCCAAGCACCGTACGTTTGCACCGCGTTCTGGCGACCAAGCCGGAGAAGGTCTACCGCGCATTCGTCGAAGCGGACGCGCTCGCGAAATGGCTTCCGCCGAACGGCTTCACCTGCACGGTGCATAGTTTCGAGGCAAAGGTCGGCGGCACGTTCAAAATGTCCTTCCGCAACTTCACCACGGGCGGCAGCCACGCCTTCGGCGGCGAATATCTCGAACTCGTCCCGGGCGAGCGCCTGCGCTACACCGACAGGTTCGACGACCCCAACTTGCCGGGCGAGATCCAGGTCACCGTGATCCTGAAGCAAGTATCGTGCGGCACCGACCTCGACATCACGCAGGCAGGCATTCCGGACGCCATCCCGGTCGAAGCCTGCTATCTCGGCTGGCAGGAGTCGCTCCGCAACCTGGCAAAACTCGTCGAGCCCGAGATCAATCAGTAGGGCATGTCGCCCGAGAGAGCGCAGCGGTGACGGCGACGACGCCCCGCCTCTCCCCGCCAAATGGCGGGGGGAGGTGGCCGCGAAGCAGACGGAGAGGGAGTCCTCGCAGGGCGCCACCCGCCGCCGAGCCCCCCTCTGTCCCGCCGGCCATCTCCCCGACGGGGAGATTGGCGTCGCGGGCCACCCGGCTACTGGCCGACACATGATGCCGACCGTGACGGGATCGCCTGCGAGCCATGGCGCGGCGGAAGCGCCGGCGGCGTCAGGGTCCACCGCTACTGGAGCACCGGTCGCCGGTAGGGTTGGCGATCGGCCAACTACAGCTCCTTCTCGGCCAGCTCCCTGAACGCATCCGGCACCGAGCGTGCTGCTTCCAGCGCCACCGTGCCGTAGCCGACCGCCTCCCGCCCAAAACGCTGGCGGATCTTGTCGATGGCGCGGTCGGCGCCGAAGCGGGCGAGGCCCTTGCGGCTGCCGGGCCTGAGCTTCTCGTCGGCGAGGCCGAGCGGCAGTTCGAGCTGCAGCTCGGCACTTTCCTCCAGATGCGAGACAGAGATGGCAAGCAGCGAAATCTCCCGCTCCTGCGCATTGGCGGCGAGCACGCCGCGCACCAGTTCCTCGGCGATCTCGGCCAGCATCGCGGTGGCCTGGATCGGCTGCTCCAGCGTCACCGAGCGGCTGACGGCGCGCATGTCGGCGAAGCGCACGCGCACCGTTACGGTGCGGCCGGGCCGCGCCTTGGCGCGCAGGCGGCTGGCGACGCGGTCGGCGAGATGCAGCAGCGTCGGCACGAAGACGCGCGGCAGCGCCGGCTTGCGCCCAAGCGCCGACTGCGCGCCGGCGGAGTGCGCGCGGCGGTGCGTTTCCAGCCGGCGCGGGTCGCGGTTCCAGGCAAGCGCTGCGAGCTTTTCGCCGGCGGCCGGGCCCAGCAGGCGTTTCAGCGCGCCGCCATGGGTGCGAGCGAGCTGGCCGATGGTCTCGACGCCAATGTCGGCCAGCCGCGCCCTGGTCGCCGGGCCGACACCCCACATCAGCGTGACCGGCAGGTCGTGCAGGAATGCGAGCTCGGTGCCGGGCTCGACCACGACAAGCCCGTCGGGTTTTGCGACTTGCGAGGCGATCTTGGCCAGATGCTTGGTGCGCGCCACGCCGATCGAGATCGGCAGGCCGAGCTCAGCCTTCACGCGGCGGCGGATGGCATGGGCGATCTCGTCGGGCGGCCCGAACAGATGCGTGCAGCCGGCGACGTCGGCGAAGGCCTCGTCGATCGATATCCGCTCGACCAGCGGCGTGAAATCGTCGAGCACCTTGATCGCCGCGTCGCCGAGGCGCTGGTACTCGCTGAAGTGGCCGCCGACGAAGATGAGTTCAGGGCAAAGCTCGCGTGCCTTGCGGCCGGGCATGCCGCCGCGCACGCCGAAGGCCTTCGCTTCATAGGAGGCGGCCAGCACCACGCCACCGCCGACGGCGATCGGCTTGCCCCTGAGCGAGGGGTCGAGCAATTGCTCGACCGAGGCATAGAAGGCGTCGAGATCGGCATGCAGGATGGTGGCTTCTGCGCCCTGCGCCATCCCGTTCACCTTGCGGCGTTGCAGCATTAGCAGGGCCTGTTTTAAGGAATTTTTTGTCGAACAAAAAGAGAACAAACAGGGTCTGTTGTCAAGCGGCGCCGAGGGCCCGGCGAGGGCATTCGTCGCGGCCAACGGCGAGGATGCGCAATCTTGTCGGAATCTCGTTTTTTTGCCACTTTGGGGGGACGTCGCAGCGCAGTGCAGCATTACGAGGTACGATGCCGAAGACCGGAACATCGTCTGGCCGGCGGCGTTGTTGACGGATAGGGACGCCGTTTGCGGGAGGCCTGACATGGGCCACTTCGAGATTTCAGACCTCGTCTATATCGTCAATGCCTGCGTCACCGGCCGTGCCGCCGGACGCCTGGTTTCGATGGCACGGGCAGTGGAGGAATTGCGCGTGCTGACCGGGGATTTCATTTCGCCGGACGAGATGGTGGCGAACGAGTTGTCGGCCGTGGCGCTGGAACGCGGCTGTTCCGTGCTGTTCGACGAGCAGCCGGGCGCCGATATCCTCAGGGCGCCATAAGCCGCTATATCAAAGACGCGCCATTTGCGGCAAGTCTTTGAAAAATCGGCCCTTCAAGCGCCGCCCGCGACAAGTCGAGCGAAAATCTTAGGCATTCGTTTATGCATGCCTGCTCATATGGTGGCATGGCATTGCGCGCCCGTTTCTTCATGGATCACTTTCACCGCCTGCTGGGACGCAGAGGCGCGGGCGGCAACGTCGCCGTCATCTTCGCCTTCGCCTTGCCGGTGGTCGTTGGCGGCGCCGGCCTCGGTGTCGAGACCTCGCTCTGGTACTACAGCAGCCTGAAGCTGCAGGCGGTGGCCGATGCCGCGGCCTATGCGGGCGCGTTGGAAAAGGTCGCCGGTTCGGACAACCCGACCATCGTCGCCGCCTCCACCACCTCGGCAACCACCAACGGCTTTGCTGGCACGATCCAGGTCAACACGCCGCCGTCTTCAGGCCCCAACACCGCGAAGAAGGCGGTCGAGGTCATCGTCAACCAGCAGCTCGATCGCTATTTCACGGCCATCTTCAACAGCAGCCCGGTTCCGCAGCGGGCGAGGGCGGTAGCGCTGATCACCGACGCCTCGAAGGCCTGCGTCCAGGCGCTCAATCAGTCGGCCCCGCAGGCGGCGCTCTTCTCCGGCAACACCAGCGTCAACCTCACCGGCTGCGTCATCATGTCGAATTCGGTTGCTGCGGACGCCATCAGGACGCAGGGATCGGCCGCGCTCAAGGCCGACTGCCTTGTCACCGTCGGTGGCATGGTGCTGAACAATCCGGCGACCACGACCTGCAGCTCCAACGTCACCAAGGCCTTGCCTGCCGCCGATCCTTACGCCAGCCTGCCGACGCCCGCGGCCACCAACCCGTGCAGGAATGTCAACGGCAACAAGACGTCGCAAACGCTCCAGGCCGGCACCTACTGCAGCGGCATGGACCTCAAGGGCAATGTCGCGCTTTCTTCCGGTGTCTATGTCGTGCAGGGCGGTTTCAAGATCAACGCCAACGCGGTCATCACCTGCGCCGCACCCTGCACCGGCGTGACCATCTTCATGTCCGGCAGCAACACCGTCAGCATGAACGGCAACGCCACGGTGAACCTGAGCGCGCCGACCTCCGGCACCTATTCCGGCGTGCTGTTCTACGGCGACAGGACGGGGACCGCGGCGCAGAGCACGTTCAACGGCACGGCGGACTCGCTTTTGACCGGCGCCATCTATTTCCCCAGGCAGCAGGTCAACTACCTCGGCAATTTCTCCGGGAACGGCGGCTGCACCCAGGTCGTCGCCGACACCATCCAGTGGTCCGGCAGCACGACCATCAAGCAGGACTGCACCAGCTACGGAATGAAGGACATTCCGGCGGCGCAGTCCGTTCAGCTCGTCGAGTAGCCGGATGGGTGAGCGGGTCGCACGCATCTTCCGGGACAAGACCGGGATAGCCGCCGTGGAATTTGCCATGGTGCTGCCCATCCTGTGCCTCGTCTGCCTCGGCATCGCCGACGGCTGGTCCTACGTGACGAGCTACCTGCAGATGCGCGCCGGTGTCAAAACCGCGGCCAATCTGGTGATGGCCGGCGCGACCAATGACGCGGGAACGCAGGCGGTCGCGTTTTCGAGCTGGGACAACAAGCCCGAAGATGCCGCGGTCGTGCTTGTCAGATCCTACAAGTGCGGCACCACGGTGGTGGATGAGACCACGATCTGCGGCGGAACCAAGCTGCCGAATGCCTTCATCCAGATCACGGCGACGGGCACCTGGGTGCCGCCGTTCAATTTCGGCATCTTTCCGGATCCGCGCGTGATGACCCATCAGGAGGTGATCCGTGTCCGCTGAACGGATCGCCAGATGGCTCGGCGACCGGTCCGGCGGCGCCGGGCTGGAGTTCGCGCTGATCGCGCCGTTCCTGGTGATGCTGCTGTTCGGGATCTTCGCGTTCGGCTGGTCGTTCAATGCCACGTCGACCGTCCGCTACACGCTGGAAACGTCGGCCCGCGCCTTGCAGCTCAACAACACGCTCTCGCAGAGCCAGATCCAGGCGATCGCCACCCAGAAACTGCTGGCGCTGGGCTTGAAGAACGTCGTCGTGACGATAGCGACCGATCCCGCCAGCGGCGGCTTCAAGATGGCGCACCTGACCGCCAGCTACGCCTTCGTCATCGAGTTCCCGTATTTCGACCAGTATCCGATCAATTACGCAACGACAGTCACTGTACCTTTGGTTGCAAGCTGAGCATCTTGCCGCCAAAAGGTTTCACTTGGTGTTCTGCAAGATGTTGCTGGCGTAACTGCGTCCCATGATCAGTTAGGACCAAGGTCTGATCAGTATAGGGCTTCTGCGGTCCAAAGGGTGCAGTCGCTATTGGTTCGCCATAATCCTCTTTGGTTTCAATATCTTACCCGTTCCGCTCGGCGCGTTGGTCGCGCATCGCTACTATATTTGTCTAAAGTTTACTTCTTCGAATTAGCAAATTTGCATACGACACTGCTATAGCGGGTAGGCGAGGTGGCGAATCCCCGAGGAGGTACTATGACAACCCGAAAAACCCTATTGGCGGCGGTGGCCGCATTCGCGCTCCTGGCCTCTCCGGCGCTGGCCGGCAACGGCAATGGCGGCGGCAACGGCGGCGGCCATGGCAACAGT
>NZ_RZOT01000429.1:0-5408 GCF_003999085.1 Mesorhizobium sp. M4A.F.Ca.ET.090.04.2.1 | reverse complement strand
CCGTAGCGCTTCAGCCTGACTTCGATGACATGCGGACGGCCGATCAGGATCGGCTCGGCGATGCCTTCCTCCAGCACCACCTGGGCAGCGCGCAGCACGCGTTCGTCCTCGCCGTCGGCATAAATGACGCGCTTGGCGCTGGATGCCTTGGCGGTCGAGAACACCGGCTTCATCACCAGTCCGGAGCGGAAGACGAAGCGGTTCAGCTTGTCGATATAGGCGGCGAAGTCGGCGATCGGCCTGGTCGCCACGCCCGTGTCGCAGGCGGCCTTGGCGACGGCCGGCGCGATGCGCAGGATGAGGCGCGGGTCGAAGGGCGAGGGGATCAGGAAGTCGGGCCCGAAGATCGGCGTCTCGCCCGAATAGGCGCGCGCGGCGACATCCGACGGCTCTTCGCGGGCAAGGGCGGCGATCGCCCTGACCGCCGCCATCTTCATTTCCTCGTTGATGGCGCTGGCGCCGCAGTCGAGCGCGCCGCGGAAGATGTAAGGAAAGCACAGCACATTATTGACTTGATTGGGAAAATCGGAGCGGCCTGTGCAGATCATCGCATCCGGACGCGCCGCGCGCGCTGCCTCCGGCATGATCTCCGGATTGGGGTTGGCCAGCGCCAGGATGAGCGGCTTCGGCGCCATGTGCTGCAGCAATTCAGGCTTGAGCACGCCGGCGGCGGAAAGGCCGAGGAAGACATCGGCGCCCGGAATGACATCGGCCAGCGTGCGCGCCTCCGTGTCCTTCACATAGGGGTCCTTCCAGCGGTCCATCTCCTCGAGGCGTCCCTTGTAGGCGACGCCGAAACGGTCGGTGACCCAGATGTTCTCGACCTTGGCGCCAAGCGAGACCAGGAGGTTGAGGCAGGCGAGCGCGGCGGCGCCGGCGCCCGAGGTGACGATCTTGATGTCGGCAATTGTCTTGCCGGCGAATTCCAGCCCGTTGAGCACCGCGGCAGCGACGATGATCGCCGTGCCGTGCTGGTCGTCATGGAACACCGGGATGCCCATGCGGGCCTTCAGCCGCTCCTCGACCTCGAAACATTCCGGCGCCTTGATGTCCTCGAGATTGATGCCGCCGAAGGTCGGCTCCAGCGCCGCGACCGTCTCGACCATGCGCTCGATTTCCGGCGCGTCGATCTCGATGTCGAAGACGTCGATGCCGGCGAACTTCTTGAACAGCACCGCCTTGCCTTCCATCACCGGCTTCGAGGCGAGCGGCCCGATATTGCCAAGGCCGAGCACCGCCGAGCCGTTGGAGACGACGCCGACAAGGTTGGCGCGCGCCGTATAGTCGGCGGCGGTCGCCGGGTCGTCGCGGATCTCGAGGCAAGGGGCGGCGACCCCCGGCGAATAGGCGAGTGCCAGGTCGCGCTGGTTGCCGAGCGGCTTGGTCGCCTGGATCTCCAGCTTTCCGGGAATGGGATGCTTGTGGAAGTAGAGAGCGGCCTCGTCGAGGTCCGACCGGGCCGGTTTCTTGTTCTCGCTGTCCATGCCGGCCTCCTTGCGCTTCTGCTTCGCAGCCTTTTAGAGCAGTTCCAGGAAAAGTGTGAAACGGTTTTCCGTCGGGAATTGCATCAAAACAGGGGCGACGATCAAAAGCTCCAGCATGCGGCCCGCACTGTTCGCGACGCCAAATGACGCCATCGGCGTTCACATCGGCGAAGCGCAAATAGCCGAGTTATTTCAGCCCCTTGTGTCGGGACTCTGCGATATGGCGGGCGGCTGGCGTTGCCGGCAGGTCAGAACGCGCTGACGTAAAGGCCGCCATCGACTGGAATGTTCTGCCCTGTGAGATAGCCGGCATGGACCGAGCACAGGAAGGCGCAGATCTGGCCGAATTCCTCGGGCGTGCCGAGACGCTTGGCCGGCACGTCGGCGCTGATGCGGGCTTTTCGCGCCGCCGCTGCCGCCGGCTCCTCGGCCGTGCCGGCTTCATGCGGGCCGCGCAGCCGGTCGGTGTCGAGCTTGCCCGGCAGCAGGCTGTTGATGGTGACGTTGCGGTCGACCACCGTGCGCGCTACGCCGGCAAGGAACGAGGTCAGGCCGGCGCGCGCGCCCGACGAGAGGTCTAGCCCGGGGATGGGCACATAAACCGACAGCGAGGTGATGTTGACGATGCGGCCGAAGCCGCGCTTGGCCATGCCGTCGATCACCGCCTGGATCAGCTCGATCGGCGTCACCATGTTCTGGGTGACGCCTTCGAGGATCTTGTCACGGTCGAGCGTGCGGAAATCGCGCAGCGGCGGGCCGCCATTGTTGTTGACCAGGATGTCCGGATCGGGACAGGCCGCAAGCAGCGCCTTCTGCACCTCTGGCTTCGACACGTCGCCGGCGATCTCGATCACCTTGACCCCGAATTTTTCACGGATCTCGGCGGCGGTCCTTGCCAAGAGCTCCGCATTGCGGCCGTTGACGACGAGGTCGACGCCCGCCTCGGCCAGCGCAATGGCGCAACCGCGCCCTAGCCCCTTGCTGGACGCGCAGACAATGGCCTTCTTTCCGCGAATGCCGAGATCCATGACGGTCTTCTCCTTTTGTCGAGCGCGGCAAGCTAGCCCTTCGGCTGGACCAATCGCAACCGTCATACGGTTGTTGCATGAATCGTGGCACAGGCTCTGCGAAAGCAACGGTGACAAGCTATGTCCGGCCCAGAGCCCCGCACTTTCCGCTCGATGTTCATCTCCGACATCCACCTGGGGTCGAAGGCGGCCAAGGCCGACTTCCTGATCGATTTCCTCAGGCACCACGACGCCGATATCATCTATCTGGTCGGCGACATCGTCGACGGCTGGCGACTCAGGCGAAGCTGGCACTGGCCGCAGAGTCACAACGATGTCGTGCAGAAACTGCTGCGCAAGGCGCGCAAGGGCGCCAGCATCACCTACATTGCCGGCAACCACGACGAGTTCGCCCGCCAGTTCCAGGGCGTGCATTTCGGCGGCATCGTCGTCGCCGACCGTGCCATCCACGAGACCGCCGACGGCCGCCGCCTGCTGGTCATCCATGGCGACCAGTTCGACACGGTGGTGCACAATCAGCGCTGGCTCGCCTATCTCGGCGATTACGCCTATGACGCGGCGATGATGGTCAATAGGGTCGTTACAAAGCTGCGTCATCTGCTCGGCTTGCCTTACTGGTCGTTCTCGTCCTGGGCCAAGGTCAAGGTCAAGAAAGCGGTGAACTTCATTGGCTCGTTCCAGACGGTGCTGAGCGAGGAAGCGCGGCGCTCGCATGTCGACGGCGTCATCTGCGGCCACATCCACCACGCCGCGATCGAGAGCTATGGCGACGTGCAGTACATCAACACCGGCGATTGGGTGGAAAGCTGCACGGCGGTTGTCGAGCATTTCGACGGGCGCATGGAAATCCTGACCTGGGCGCATGTCCTGCCCGAGGCTCCGGCCGGCAAGGATGTGCTGGTTCCCGTCAACATCAAGGGCAGGGCCGTGCAGGCGGCGTGACGCCAAGCCCCTGCGGCCGCAAGCTCGCGCTAATCGATTAGTCCAGCCGGTTTCGCACGGTTTTTCTCCATGTTAAGGGATCGACATACGTCGCGAGCGGTCGACCGTGGCGTGATTGGATCGATTCATGTCCCTGCCGCCGCTCTCGCCTGAACAACTCGTCAAGCCACGCCATTTCGAGCTGCGCATGAGCCTGATCTTCGCCACGCTCTTCGTGTCGCTCGGTACGCATCTGCCCTACTTCCCGCTCTGGCTGCAGGCCAAGGGTTTCCATGCCGGGCAGATCGCGGTGATCCTCGCCGCGCCCATGTTCCTGCGTGTGGTGACGACGCCGCTGCTGACTGCGCTTGCCGATCGGGCGAGGGACCGCGCCCATGTCTATATCGCGCTGGTCGCGGTTTCGATGGTGCTTTCCGCCGGCTACTTCCTGCCGCCCAGCTACGCCGTCGTGCTTGCCGTCTCGCTGGCGCTGACCATCGTCTGGACGCCGCATTCGCCGATCGCCGATTCGCTGGCGCTATCGGGCGTGCGCCGTTTCGGCTCCAACTACACTAGCATGCGCAAATGGGGCTCGATCTCCTATCTTTGCGCCAATGTCGTCGGCGGCTTCATCCTGGCGCGCACCGGCGCCGAGGCGGTGCCGGCGATCATCTTCGTTGCCCTGGGCGCGGCACTCGCCGCAGGATTGCTGGCGCCGAGGCTCGGCCGTCCGCGCCGCGCCTCGCCGCTGTCGGCGACCGACATCCAGCATTCGGCGCCGAAGCTTCTCAATGCCTATTTCCTCTATTTCACCCTCGGCGTCGGCATCATCACCGCCAGCCATGCCTTTCTCTACGGCTTCGTCTCGATCTACTGGAAGTCGATCGGCATCAGCGACACCGTCGTTGGCCTGCTGTGGGCCTGGGGCGTGGTCGCCGAGGTGTGCATGTTTGTGATGTTTACGCGCATCCTCGGGTCCGTTCCCGTCGTCAGGGTGATGCTGATCGCTGGCATCGGCTCAATCGTGCGCTGGATCGCCTTTCCGCTGATCTGGCCGCTCGGCCTTGGCGTCGCCGGCTTCTTCGGCGTCCAGACGCTGCACGCGGTGTCTGTGGCGATGGTGCTGATCGGCTTGCAGAAGATGATCGGCGAGACCGTCTCGGAGGAACGCACGGGTGCTGCGCAAGGCATCGCCTATTTCTTCAACGGCTTCTTCATGGCCGTGGTGACGTTGGCGTCGGGCCCGCTCTACGACCGCTTCGGTGTCGACGGCTTTCTGGCCATGATCCCCATTGCGCTCATCGGCCTGGCGCTGATTGCGCTCGCGGCGCGCTCAACCCCACAGCGTGCTGTCGGGGGGTAGTACAAACGATCCCTCGTAGACGAGGCGTGGCTCCCGGTCCCTCGCGAGCAGCAGCGGACCGTCGAGATCGACGAAATCGGCGCCCTGCGCCAGAAGCACGGCCGGTGCCATCGCCAGCGACGTGCCCACCATGCAACCGACCATAATGTGGAAGCCGAGCGCGCGGGCGCGCTCGCGCAGCACCACCGCCTCGGTGAGCCCACCGGATTTGTCGAGCTTGATGTTGACGGCATCATAAAGTCCAACAAGGGCTTCCAGGTCCTTCGCCTCGTGCACGCTTTCGTCGGCGCAGATCGGCACCGGATGCGCAATTTGGCGCAGGATCGTGTCGCGGCCGGCCGGCAGAGGTTGCTCGATGAGGGCGATGCCGTGTTCGGCGGCGAAGGCGAGGTTGTCGACGATGTTGTCGTCCGTCCAACCCTCATTGGCGTCGAGGATGATGCGGCTGGCAGGCGCCGCTTCGGTAACCGCACGGATGCGGGCCTGGTCATTGTCGCCGCCGATCTTGACTTTGAGCAGTGGCCGGTCCGCATTGGCGCGAGCCTGCGCTGCCATCGCCTCCGGCTCGCCCAGCGAGAGCGTGTAGGCCGTCTCGAGCCCCCCCGCCTGGGC
>NZ_RZOT01000428.1:0-5409 GCF_003999085.1 Mesorhizobium sp. M4A.F.Ca.ET.090.04.2.1 | reverse complement strand
ACGAGCGACGGGCGAAGGGCGCTGGTTGCGTGGAACGGCGAGCACTGGCAGCGGATGCGGATGTGCGGCCGGTCGCGCAGGCGCTCGCGCAGCGCCTGAATCAGGTGCGACTTGCCGATGCCGGGCTCACCGGCGAGCAGGACCACTTGCCCCTCCCCGGACGCGGCCTTGCTCCAGAGCTCCGCGAGCAGAGCAAGCTCGTGCTCGCGCCCGACCGTGGGGGCGAGGCCGCTCGTCGCGCGCGCTTCGAACCGGGTCTCGGCGGCACTCTCGCGAAGCACTCTCCACGCGCGGATCGGGGCGTCGAACCCTTTCAGCTCGTGCAAGCCGAGGTCGGCGAACTCGAACAGCCCGCCGAGCAGTCGGCGCGTCGCGAGCGGGATCACGATCTCGCCAGGCCCCGCCAATGCCTGCAGCCGCGCCGCCAAGTTCGGCGACTCGCCGACCACCGCTTCCTCCTGCGCTCCTCCTTCGCCGATGAGATCGCCCACCACCACCAGCCCCGTTGCGATGCCGACGCGTACCGCAAGCCCACCTTGTGCCGGGATCGCGAGCCTTGCGATCGAATCAACGATCGCCAGCCCAGCCCGCACGGCTCGCTCCGCGTCGTCCTCATGCGCCTTTGGATAGCCAAAATACACCAGCACGCCGTCGCCCATGTATTTGGCCACAAACCCGCCAAAGCGACGCACCGCCTCGGCAACGCACTTCTGATAGGCCGCAATCACCTCCCGCAAATCCTCAGGGTCCATTCGCGCCGAGAGTGCCGTCGAGCCGACAAGGTCCGAGAACATCACGGTGACCTGCCGGCGCTCAGCGGTGTCCTTCGCGGCATTGTCGATTGCCAGAGGCGCATCGGATAACAGTGGCGTTGGTGCAGCTACCTGAGCGCGCAAGGCTGCGATGGCGTCGAGCAGCTTACGACGATGTCCGACAAATCCGACGCCAAGATCCTTCAAGTCCTCGGCCGTCAACGTCGGCAGGACCGTGTCGTCGATCTTATTCTCGCGGAAGGCGGCCTCATACTGTTCGAGGCCATGCCTCCGCAGCCAATCTCCGACGTCCATGGCGGCGCCCCTGGCTTGCCTACCCACGCATGATCCACCAGGGGAGACAGGCTGTCTAGGACCGGGAACCCACCTACAACTTCCTAAAGAAGCCGGACAGAATATTCGGACCCGCTTCGCCGGGGCGCAGCCTGATGCCGTCCTCGAATGAGTTCAGCGTCACGCATTCGAAGCCGTTGTGCGCGAGCAGCGCCACCAGCGAGTCGCGATCGAAGTGGTGCAGGTGCTCGTTGGGAAGACGCATACGCCACGTTCGGAACCACGCGTCGCCGTCGGCGCCGAGCTCGCGCCAGCGGCAATAGGGAACGGCGACGGCCAGGTGCCGGGTCTTAAGGCGGCCGAGGAAACCCAGATCCGGGATGTGTTCGAGCACGTCGAACATGGCGACGAGATCCCACTGGCTGGCGAGCGCCTCATCCCAATCGACGAAGCGAACGCCCTTGGGCAGCGGAAACTCGGCGATGTCGCAGCCGGCGCAATCGGCGACCCCGGTTATCTTCGCGGCTTCGACGAAGGTGCCGGTGCCGTATCCGATTTCCAGCACGGACCGAGGAACCTCGCCGGTGATGCCCAGCACCCAGCCAAGCCGCTGGTATCCGAGCTTGATGGTCCGGTCACTGAGGTCCTCGTAATAAGAAATGTACTGCTTGTCGTACTTGATCGGTGTGAAGTCGATCTGGTGGATCACGCCAAACCGGTCCACCTCGTAGTTGTCCAACATGAGCCAGCCGCCTCCGGATGCCGCATTCCTTACACGGCGGAGCTGAACGCGAGGTAACCGGCCGGGCTGGCCCAAATCCCGGCAAAAATGGCGGCGCCAGCCCCCACACCGGCCGCTGCGCGGCCGCCTCTCCCCAAATTTATGGGGGAGAGGAAACCCAAGCCTTTCAGGGCCGCGACCACGGTGGTTGGCGTTTCCTCTCCCTCACAAAGCGGGGGGAGTACCATATGCGATTGCCCTGCCACCTCACTCGACCTCACGCCGCGCTCCACCCCGCGCGCCGCTTCCCCACAGGGCGCGCTGGAACACATTCCGCTTGACCTTGCGCGGCACGAGCTCGATGTCGCTGACCAGCTTGGCGCCGCCCTTGCGGCGCTCGAGCGTGATCTTGCGGCTGTGGAAGGCTTCCAGCTCGGCGCGGTGCGCCACGCTGATGATGGTGACCTTGGGCAGTTCGTGGATGATGGTCTGCATCATCTTGTCCTGGCTCTTCTCGTCCAATGCCGAGGTCGCCTCGTCGAGCACGATGATATCGGGGCTGTGCAAGAGCAGGCGCGCGAAGGCGAGGCGCTGCTTTTCGCCACCCGACAGCGTCTGGTCCCATGGCGCGTCTTCCTCGATCCTGGCGGCCAGATAGGCGAGGCCGACCTTGTCGAGGGCGGCATTGATCTCCTCGACCGTCCAGTTGTCGGCGGCGGCGGGATAGGCGACGGCGCGGCGCAGCGTGCCGGAAGGGATGTAGGGCCGCTGCGGCAGCATGAACAGCCGCCTGTCGGCGTGGAAATTGACGCTGCCGCCGCCCCACGGCCACAGGCCGGCGACGGCCCGCACCAGCGTCGACTTGCCCGAGCCGGATTCGCCGGCCACCAGCACCCGCTCGCCCGGCTCGATCGCGACCTCGGTCTCCTTGACCACCGAGGTGCCGTCGTCGAGCGTCACCGAGAGATTATCGAGGCTGAGCATGGCGCCATCTTCAGTCTCGCCGCGCTGGATGCGTCCCAGCGCATCGCTCAGTTCGGCGCGCTCCAGCCCGTCGAGCGACATCATCAGCGAGGCGACGCGTCGCGCGCAGGCGTTCCAGTCGGCGAGGCGCGGGTAATTGTCGACCAGCCAGCCGAAAGCGCCCTGCACAATGCCGAAGGCGGAAGCGGCCTGCATCACCTCGCCAAGCGACATGTTGCCTTCGAGGAATTTCGGCGCGCACAGCAGGATCGGCACGACGGGCGCAAACAGGCTCGACCCCTGCGACACGAGCGCCGTGCGCATGTGCTGGCCGGTCAGCAGCGCCCATTGCCTCAGAACATGGCCGAAATTCCTGTCGATGCCGCTGCGTTCCTCGTCCTCGCCGCCGAGCAAGGCGATGCTCTCGCCGTTCTCGCGCACGCGCGTCAGCGTGTAGCGCAGCTCGGCCTCCGCCTGGTTCTTGCGCTCGGAGAGCTGGACGAAGTTGCGACCGATGACCACCATCGAGGTCGAGGTGATGGCGGCATAGATGACAGCGGCGATGACCAGGAAGCCGGGAATGGTGATGGTCTCGCCGGCGATCGGCAGGGTGAGCGCCCCACCGATCGTCCACAGCACCACGATGAAGGTCGAGGCGGCGAGAAACGCCACCAGGACGCCTGAGATGAAATCGACGGGCGAATCGGTGGCGATGCGCAGATCCTCGGTCATGCGGGCTTCGGGGTTCTGGTGGTCGCCGCTGACCAGGTTCAGCTGATAGTAGCGGCCGCTGGCCAGCCAGCGCGAGATGACCGCGGTGGTCAGCCAGGAACGCCAGCGGCGCTGGATCGTCATGCGCAGATAGACCTGCGCAACGACAAGGCTTCCGTTGGCGAACACGAGCGGCAGGAAGACGGCGGTGAGGAGATAGACGGTGCGGGCGTCGCGCTGCTCGAGGGCGTCGAAGATCGAACGGTTCCAGACATTGATGCCGTACTGGACGCCGACATTGATGCAGATCAGGATCAACAGCCCGATCGTGAACGGCCAGGCGAGCCTGTCGCCGCGCCGGCTCCAGTAGCCGCGGGCGCTGATCCAGAAACGCCGCAGCAGATATTTCTTGCGCGCCTGCTCGGCTTCTTCGGGGGTCAGCTTCGGATCGGGTTCGACGGCCTCCGGCGGCGGCGCGGCCTCGCCGTTGACCTCGGGAGCCGAGGCCTTCTCTTCGCGCGACTTCTCTTGGCTCGATTCCTCCTGGCGCGATTTCTCTGCCCTCGTTTTCTCTGGACGCGCCTTCTCTCCGCGCGACTTCTCTTCGTCTGGCGTCCCTGGGCGCGACCGCTTCTGGCGTGACTTCGGGGCACCGCGCGGTTTGGCGCCGGCGGCCGGCTTCGGTTTGGAATCAACTTCTGACATCAGCCGACAACGGCTTCAAAATCAGAAGGTTTCATGCCGTCGGCTCGATAGTCCGGCTGCCGGCAGCCCTGACCAGCACTTGCAACGGCCTGACGCCACCCAGCAATCCCGCCCCGGCCATTCCAACACGCCCGACTTTCTGTTTGAATGCCGCCGACATTCGAATGGAGTGCGGCCCATTTCAAACGATCCCTTCGCCCCCTTGCGGGAGCGTTTCCTGGCCCGGTGCGCCGATCAGCTCGCGGAGCTGAAGGCCGCGCGGGAGCAAGGTCCCCTGCCCGACGTGACCAAGCTCGCCCACTCGCTGGCGGGAGCCGGCGGAACATTCGGCTTTGCGGAGATCAGTGCCAAGGCAGCGGCGCTGGAGACGCTGCTGGTCGAACAGGCGGATGGCGGTGCCATTGACGCAGCGCTCGATGCGCTGATCGCGGAGATCGAGCGCACGCTGCAATGACGCGAATGGCCGGGCGCGAACCGGCCGCGCCTATTTCTTGGCGCCGCCGAGGCCGGTCCTGGTCATCTCGCCCCAGCCCTGGTTGCCGCGCAAAAACTGCCACCAGCCCTTCACGCGCCAGAAATTGTTGAGCTGGCGGTAGCCGAAATTCTCGATCACGGCGACCGCCGTCAGCACGGCCAGGTCCCTGGCGCGAGGAAAGCGTTGCAACTCGGCCTCTTCGAGGACGAGCGAGCAGACGCTGACGCAGACGCCATAGGTGAAGACGAGTGAAGTGAAGGCGAGCAGATATTCGCCCGACAGGATGCCGAGCAGCCAGAAGGCCGGGATCAATATATAGCCCAGCACCTCGGCCACCGGCCCCAGCACGTCGACGATCAGTATGTGGCCGAAGCCGAGGAAGCCGACGCGGCCGTAGCGCGGGTTGAACAGCATCGCGCGGTAGCGGAAGAAGCATTCGAGCGCGCCGCGCTGCCAGCGCGTGCGCTGCCTGCCCAGCACGCTCAGCGTCTCCGGCGCCTCGGTCCAGCACACCGGCTCGGGAACGAACTGGATGCGGTATTTGCGCCTGGTATCGCGCATGTGGCGGTGCAGCTTGATGACGAGGTCGAGGTCTTCGCCCATCGAACCCTGGGTGAAGCCGCCGACCGCCACCACTTCGGCGCGGCGGAACATGCCGAAGGCGCCGGAGACCAGCATCAGCGTGTTGATGCGGCTCCAGGCAAGCCTGGCCATCAGGAAAGCGCGCAGGTATTCGACCACCTGCAGCAGCGGCAGCAGGCGGCACGGCAGGCGAACCTCGCGCACCC
>NZ_RZOT01000427.1:0-5421 GCF_003999085.1 Mesorhizobium sp. M4A.F.Ca.ET.090.04.2.1 | reverse complement strand
CCCGGCAAGGACGTGGATCCTCCGCGGACCGTAGCCGGGCATGCGCAGAAGTCGGGGCAAGTGTGAGTTTTGCGAAACGGCGGACTGATTTTGCTTTCAGTCCGCCTCTTGGCGAACCGGTCCGAAGCGGCTATGTGTCGGGCCGCGTGGTCCCGTAGCTCAGTAGGATAGAGCGGCAGATTCCTAATCTGTAGGTCACAGGTTCGATTCCTGTCGGGATCACCATGCTTTTCAATGGTTTGGCGAGACCGCCGCCGATTGGCACGGCGGCAGGGATAGATATCGATTTTCACCAGGGTATAGGCATCGTCCGTTCGGTTTCGGCCAGCCTTTGTGGCGGTGCGGTGTCCAGCTCTGGCTCGCGGCCGGGCGGCTATTGCTTCATCGAGGTGGAAGTGCCCCAGGTATCCGACAGCACATAGCCCTCCGGGTACGGGTCCGTCGGATCGAGATAATAGGCATGCTCGCCGGTGATCCAGGCCCGGCCGGTGATCTCCGGGACGATCGCCTTGCGCCCGCCGATTTCCGTCAGGTCCACGATCCTGCCTGTGAAGCGGGAGCCGATGATCGATTCATGGGTGAGCACGTCGCCCACGCCCATCAGGCCTCTGGCCTGCAACACCGCCATACGGGCCGACGTGCCGGTCCCCGTCGGGCTGCGGTCGGAGCGTCCCGGCGAGACGATGCAGGTGTTGCGCGTGACATTGCCCGGCCCTTGGAACGGCATGGCGAACTGCACGATCGAGACGCCGCGCACATGGTCGAATTCCGGATGGATGACATCGAGCTGTTCGCGCGCGGCCCGTCGGATTTTCTCGCCGGCCACGGCCAGTTCGCGCGCCTCGTCCGGGGCGACCGAGAAGCCGAGCGCCGTGGCATCGACGATGGCGTAGAACATGCCGCCATAGGCGATATCGACCTTAAGAGTGCCGAGCCCTTCCACCTCGATGCCGGCGTCGAGGCGGTCGACAAAGGCAGGCGCGTTGCGGAAGGTGATCGAGACGCATTTGCCGTCGCGGCATTCGGCGCGCACCTCGATGACGCCGCCCGGCATGTCGAGCTTGAAGCGGGTCTCTGGCTCCTGCATCGGCACCATGCCGGTCTCGAGCAGCACCGTGGCGATGCATATGGTGTTGGAACCGGACATCGGCGGATATTCCGTCGGCTCCATGATGATGGCGCCTGCTGCGCAATCCTTGCGCGTCGAGGGAACGAGCAGGTTGACGTGCCGCGCGACGCTGCCGCGCGGCTCGCAGATCAGCATGCGCCTGATATGGTCGTGATCGCGCTCCATCGTGATCATCTTGTCCATCATCGTGCGGCCCGCCGGCGGCAGCACGCCGCCCACGATGACGTCGCCGACCTCCCCTTCAGCATGACAACCGACGACACGAATAGAGGCTTTGGTGCGCATTGTTGCTCCCTGTAAGGCTGTTCTCTAGTGCGACGAGGCTACGCACTTGTGGCGCGCGATGTATGCAATCATTCGCAAAATCATCCCGCGCCATGTCCCTGCTCTTCAACCTTCGGGAATCGGCACCGGCAGATTGCCAAGAGCAGGACCGCTGCCATTCCACGATGGTTCGATATCGGTCCCGGCATCTCGCACGCCTCCGTGGCCATCAAAGCAAACCACCTCGCAAGAAGATACCGAAACGGCGAATGATCGTTGAAAAAAATCGTCCATAAGGATGATTATCCGCTCCCGGCCACGCGAAGGCGATGGGGTCGAACAGCGGCTTGGTGCCGCCGGCCGGCGCCGCCCAGCTGTGGCGATTGCTCGATAAGAGGATAAGAAGCCGTGACAGACGACCGGCGCCGGGACAGAATGGGCAGCCGGCCCGTTCGCCAGCCTCAAGGGAGAACCCGAATGACCGCCAATGTCTTTTCCGGCTGCATGCCGGCTCTGATGACCCCGTGCACGGAAGACCGCCAGCCCGACTTCGAGGCGCTCGTTCGCAAGGGGCGGGAGCTGATTGCCGCCGGCATGTCGGCCGTCGTCTATTGCGGCTCGATGGGCGATTGGCCGCTGCTGACTGACGCGCAGCGCATGGAGGGGGTCGAGCGCCTGGTGAAGGCCGGCGTGCCGGTGATCGTCGGAACCGGCGCGGTCAATACCGCCAGCGCCGTGGCGCATGCCGCCCATGCACAGAAGGTCGGCGCCCGAGGCCTGATGGTGATCCCGCGCGTCTTGTCGCGCGGACCTTCGGTCACCGCGCAGCGCCACCATTTCAAGGCAGTCCTCGCGGCCGCGCCCGAATTGCCCGCGGTCATATACAACAGCCCCTATTACGGCTTCGCCACGCGCGCCGATCTGTTCTTCGCGCTGCGCGCCGAACATCCCAACCTCGTCGGCTTCAAGGAGTTCGGCGGACCGTCGGATCTGCGCTATGCGGCCGAAAACATCACCAGCCGCGACGATGAGGTGGCGCTGATGATCGGCGTCGACACCGCCGTCTTCCACGGCTTCGTCAATTGCGGCGCGTCCGGCGCGATCACCGGCATCGGCAATGTCTTGCCAAAGGAGGTCCTGCACCTCGTCGGGCTCAGCCAGGCCGCCGCCAAGGGCGACGCCGAAGCCCGCCAGCGCGCGCAGGAACTGGACGCCGCGCTCGCTGTTCTCTCCTCCTTCGACGAGGGTCCGGACCTGGTGCTCTATTTCAAGCACATGATGGTGCTGAAGGGTAATCCCGAATACCGGCTGCACTTCAACGAGACGGATGCCTTGACCGACAGCCAGCGCGGCTATGCCGAGGCACAGCTCAAGCTGTTCGACAGCTGGTATGCCCAGTGGTCAAGGCAGCCGGGCGTGGTTCAGAGGTATGCGGCCTGAACCGCCAAGTACGATCCGGGCGCAGCCCTTGAGCGAAATGTCCAAAGCGAACGGACTTTCTCCCGTCCGTCTTCGAATGAGAAAACAAACCCGCATCTCGATTTGCCACGGTGAGAAGTCGGTGCCTGTGCAGCATTGCGGTCCAAGATGACCTGCACAGGCCGCCAGGCCGGACGCTCAGGGCTCGCGCGGGTCCGGCATGCCCAGGCGCGGGTGGATTTCGGCAACGGGAACAGGCTTCGGACTGCCGTGGGCCCGGAGGCATTTTGAGCGCAGCGCACCGGCGTAGAGCCGGGCAAGCCCGCTATGCTGCTTGCGCAGATAGTCCGATTGGTCGAGCCGCCAGCGCCGCTCGATGTCCGCCATGATGGCTGGATTGCTCCAGGTTGCATAACCGCCGGCCGAATAGACAGTGATCTCGCCGGCGTACAGCCGCTCGCGCGTGACCAGGAAATCGACGCGGACATAATCGAGATCGCCGGCGATGCGCGGCGCAATCAGGGCAGCTTGCCTAGTCAATTCGACGAGGCGGGCGGTGACGGGCAGCGCCTGATCCTCGCGCGGATAGTCGATGTCGCGCCCCGCCAAAGGGTTGCCGTCAGGATCAAACAGTCGCGACTTGAGCGCCTTCTTGTCCTCGGCCCTGACATGGCAGACGACGCCGCTGCAGACCTGGACCTTGATCTCGGTGGCGATCTCGCCGCCGGCGAGCGGCAGCATCTCCTCGACGAACACCTCCGGCACGATCCGCCAGTAGGCCCATTCGCTGTTGCGACGACCCTGCCGCTTGCCCAGCCACAGCCTTAGCTGACGTACGATGGAGGCGCGATCCGGCTGGCCGCCCGAGACGAAAATGTTCATGTCGCAGCCATGGTTGGCTTTGACCACCACCGCGTCGTCGAGCAACGCCGACGGGATGTCGTCGGGATCGCGGCCGCGCCACAACGTCTTCGGCACTTCCAGCTCCGGGCAGACGGCGTGGACATAGTCCTTCGCGGCGAGCTTGTCCGACAGCGTGACGAACAGCGGATTGTGGTCGATCAGCCTTCGCCAGAGCATGCATTCATTATAACGCTCGGGCGCGGCGGGATTGGGCCAGTAGCCCATCTTCCTCGCAAACCGCGCCACAAGCATCGGGTGACGAAGCGTGATCAGCAGCCGCGCCACGGCCAGGACAAGACGGTGCCCTGCTGGGAAATCGGCGGCCGGCCTCATCGAACGGTTACAATTGTCCGAACGGAGTTCTTCCCCGACGATTCACATCGCTGATCCACGGCACATCCCGCCCATTGACGGCGCACCTAAGCACCACCCGGGCGCGCCGGCAAGCTGGCACGACGACCCACCCCGGCGGTGTCGACGCGAGCCGTTCAGATGCGCCGGCCAGTGCTCGCCTCGAACAGATGGGCGCAGGCGCGGTCGGCCTCGATATGCACCGCCTGGCCCTGCTTCAGCGCGAGCCGCTCGCGGAACAGGCAGGAGATTTCCTCGCCGGCGCAATCCACCGTGGCGAAGATCTCCGAACCTGTCGCTTCCAAAAGCGTCACGGTGCCGGCAATGCCCTCGCTGCGTGCACGGATATGTTCAGGACGGACGCCGTAGACGAGCTCGCAGTCCGGGACCCGTGCCGGGTGGATGTCGTCCGGCAGCGGCAGCGTCAGCCCGCTGGTGCTGCGGAACACGCCTTCCTCGATGCGGCCGCGGATGAAGTTCATCGACGGTGAGCCGATGAAACCGGCGACGAACAGATTGGCCGGACGACGTATAGGTCGAGCGGCGCGCCGATCTGCTCGACCAGCCCGTCATGCAGCACGACGATCTTGTCGGCCATGGTCATGGCCTCGATCTGATCGTGCGTGACATAGATGGTGGTGGTGCCCAGCCGCTGGTGCAGCGCCTTGATCTCGCCCCGCATCTGCACGCGCAGCTTGGCGTCTAGGTTGGAGAGCGGCTCGTCGAACAGGAACACCTGCGGGTCGCGCACGATGGCGCGGCCCATGGCGACGCGCTGGCGCTGGCCGCCGGAAAGCTGGCGCGGATAGCGGTCGAGCAGCTTTTCCAGGCCGAGTATGCTTGCCGCCCGCTTGACCCGGCTTGCCGTGTCGGCCGGATCGGCTCTTTTGATCTTCAGCGCGAAGCCCATATTGTCGGCCACCGTCATATGCGGATAGAGCGCGTAGTTCTGGAACACCATGGCGATGTTGCGGTCGCGCGCCCTGAGCTCGTTGACGACCCGCTCGCCGATGGCGATCTTGCCAGCCGAGATCGTCTCCAGCCCCGCGATCATGCGCAGCAGCGTCGACTTCCCGCAGCCCGACGGCCCGACCAGGATGACGAACTCGCCATCGGCGATGTCGACGCTGACATCGTGGATGATCTTGGCGGTCCCAAAAGCCTTCTGCACGTTGTTGATGGTCACCGATGCCATTTCATGTCTCCACAAACGTGTAATGTCGGACCGGCCTCAGCCGCCCTTGACCGCGCCGGCGGTCAGCCCGGCGACGATCTGCCTTTGCGCGAACAGGGTCAGCACCAGCACCGGTAGCGTCACCACGAGTGCTGCCGCGGCGAGCGGCCCCCAGCTCACC
>NZ_RZOT01000426.1:0-5436 GCF_003999085.1 Mesorhizobium sp. M4A.F.Ca.ET.090.04.2.1 | reverse complement strand
CTCCAGCACCAGACACGAGCCTGCGCCCTTACAGACCGCGCCGCCGTCGCCGGTGGGGTGCGTGCCGGCGACGGCCGAGTTCGGGACGGAAACCGAGCCGAAGGCCGAGACGGCTATGGCCGCGGCGAGCGAGATGCGCTTGAAGTTGGTGAAGTTGGTCATTTGAGCATTTCCTTCTCTTTGATCGAGGTTCGCCGTTCCGGCGTCCTTCTGGGTTGGGGAGCGCCTTCTTGGCGTCCATGCAGGCTTGGTGCGCCCCGGAGAGGAAAGGTTCACGTCTCGGTTTGATTTCTTGTCGGACCGGTTTTCAGGCCTGGCGAGTGCGTCTCGGCAAGCACCGGGCGATGAGTGCGCAGGCATAGAGGCCGGCGATTCCGCGATGCCGTCTGCGAAGAAAGTCCGACCGGTCGAGCCGCCAGTTTCGCTCGATCGCCGCCATGATAACCGGATTGGTCCACGTGCAGCAGCCGGCTGCGGAATAGATGGTGACCTCGCCGGCATAAAGGCCCGGGGCATTTCAAGACAGATGCGGCGGATATAGTCCTTGGCCGCAAGCTTGTCGGCCAGCGTCACGAACAGCGGATCGCGGTCGACGATTTTTCGCCAGAGCATCAGCTCGTGATGGCTGCGCGGCGCGGCGGGATTAGGCAGGTAGCCGAGCTTCCGGATGAAGCGGAAGACAAGAGCAGGGTGGCGAAGCGTTAGCAGCAGCCGGGCTGCGGCCAGGACAAGGCGACGTCTTGCCGAACCATGCAATGCGGCGCTGCGGATCACGGCAGGAAGGCCGGCTGTGGCAAAACCAAAAACCGCCCTTCCTGTCGGATAAGCCGGCTTGCTCAGGCCTTCTTCGCCAGGACCTTCTTGTGGTGGTGATGATGATGGTGGTGGTGGTGATGCTTGCGGTGATGATGATGACGGTGATGCTTGTGGTGCACCGGAGCAGCATCGGCGCTGGTCGCGCCGAGGATCGGCATCGAGACAGCGAGGGCCACCGCCAGCCCGAGAGCGGAGAGAAGGGACTTCTTCATGATAACGTTTCCTTTTGCGCGGGCCGCATTCCGAGGGCACCGGACCAAATCGGTGGCTCGAGCGCCGCGATCGGGACTATCCTCCTGGATTCTTTCGGCAATTTTTCCCGATTGTAGAATTTTGTTTCTGGATTGTGTCTGAGTGACATCCGCGCCGTTTCGGCTGGGCGTTTGCCCCGGTTGCAGAGATGATCGCCCACATCGGCGGCACAACGCCGTTGTTGCCAACCATGACGCGGCCGGATGTCAGCATGCCGTCGCCGGCGCACTGGGCAGTGGCGAAGACGACAGCGCCGGGCCTGAGGTCGTCCGGCGTGGCCGGCGCGAATGCCACGACAGGCTGGCCCGATCCTTCCTGAAATGGCTGGCGCACCTGTCTGGCTTGCCAGCGACATCCGCGGAACGAACGGAGGCTCAACTCGATGTTCGGTTCTTCAAAAGAACTTGATTGGACCTCGCGAAAGACGGGACCGCGCATTTGGCCGGTTTCCGCTTCGTTAAGTCGTTCCGGCGTCGCTTCACGATGGTGTGACGCCCGCTTTGGCGCTTGGCAAATCGCCGCCGAGCGGTCATTGTCTCGCTCGTCTCAGGCAACCCATGATTTGATCAGTGTGTTTCAAACCCAAGGAGTTGCCAATGCCTGCCACTGCAAGACGAGAAGTTCTGACTGATTTGATTGCAACGCCCGGCCATAGCGCCCTCAAAACCGCCCGCGAAACCAGGGGATACAGCCTCGAAGAGCTGTCCCTGACCTGCGGCCTGTCCATTCAAGAGATCGCCGAAATCGAAAGTGGCAGGGATACTGATTCTTCGAAGCTGCGACGAATCGCTGTGGCGCTCCAGCTCCCCGAAGATGCCGTCATTGGCGCGGCGGCGATGGCGCCACCGGAAAGCCGGATCGCCTGAGAGCTGTTCGATAAGCCGGCCGCGGCAATGTTTCCGAAAAACCGGATTCCGCTTTCAGGATTGGGGTCCTGTGGTGGAATTCGGTTGACCCGCACGGGGTTATCACGATAGATCGCGGCCGGTCCGGAGTGTAGCGCAGCCCGGTAGCGCACTTGACTGGGGGTCAAGGGGTCGTCGGTTCGAATCCGGCCACTCCGACCATTCAAACCAGAGACTTGCCCCCAAAAGTCTCTTCTCCTGAAATCAGCGATTTCTGTAGCCGCCTCGGTCGGGCAACAAGCGGATCGTCATGCGGGCGCCAGCCGCAATTCCTTCTGATGCCGGTATTCGAGCGCGATCGCGCCCCAGATCAGGCCGAGCAGCAGGTAGACATGGCGCCAGTGGTCGATGTCGATGAAGGTGCCGAGGCCGATATTACCGACGAAGGCGACATAGGCGCACAAGAGATAGGGCTGCCAGGGCCGGTCGCGCAGAAGGATGCGGAAGCCGGCCACGATCGTCCACACTGTCAGCGTCAGGAAACAGATGAAGCCAAGCCAGCCGTAGTCCATCAGCATCTTCAGCCAGATGTCGTGCGTGTCCTCGCCAAAGATGGTGCCGAACACCAGCGGGCCGATGCCGAACGGATGCTCCAGCGCCATCTGGAAGCCGATCGTGTAGCGGGCGAACCGGCCAAGGCGCGCGGTGTCGTAGCTCTGCTCGAGATGGGCGCGGCTGGAGAACATCTCGCCCACGCCCGGCAGTTGCAGGATCACGACCATGGCGATGACAAGCAGCGCGATGGCGGCGATCGTCATGATCACCACGCGCAGCCGGAACTTGCCGCTGTTGCTCTGCAGGAAGAGTGCGCCGGTCAGCAACACCGCCGAAACCGCGAACATGCCCCAGGCGCCGCGCGAGAAGGAAAAGAAGATGCCGGCGGTGATGATCAGGAGCGGCGCCGCGACCAGCGGCATACGCGCGACGGGACCGGTCAGGAGCAGATAGAGCAGGTAGACGCCGGGCAGCACCAGGAACGGTCCGAACACGTTCGGATCCTGGAAGGCGCCGGCGGCGCGGTCGTATTTGGTGAACACCTCCGCTCCCGGGAAGGCGTGGAAATAGCCGGCGATGCCGAGCAGCGCGGTCAGCACCGCCGATACCACATAGGCGATGAAGATCAGCCGGTAGAGGCTGGGCTGCACCGACGCGACCGCGGCAAAGAAGATCGCGGTGAAGGCGAGGAACATCGAGACGGCGAGGTAGAGCGGCGTGTTGGCGAGATTCGCCATCTGCGTCATCGAGAGCATGCCGCCAATATTCATCACTATCAGCAGCGCCAGAAGTGGGACCACCGCGCGCGAGATGCGCAGGCCGAAAACCCCCCACACGGCGATGAGCCCGACCATGTAGAGGTCATAGGGCGCCGGCTCGTCAATGACGAAGCCCGAGAGCAGCAGGCCGAAAAAGACCGCGCCGGATGCAATCAGTGCGATCAGCTTGGCGTTGACCGCCTGAGGCGGCAACCTATTGACCGCCGCCGCCGGCAGATCATGGGCGACCGCGCTCAATAGGCATTTTCCGTGTTGAGCAGCCGCACTGGGGTCAGGAACAGGATCCTGAGATCGAACAGCAGCGACCAGTTCTCGATGTAATAGAGATCGTATTCGGTGCGCATGCGGATCTTTTCATTGGTGTCCAGCTCGCCGCGCCAGCCATTGATCTGCGCCCAGCCGGTCACGCCCGGCTTGACCTTGTGCCGGGCGAAGTAGCCGTCGACCACCTCATTGTAGAGAAGGTTGTGCGACTGGGCGGCGATCGCATGCGGGCGCGGTCCAACCAGTGACAGCGAGCCGAACAGCGAGTTGAAGAATTGCGGCAGTTCATCGATCGAGGTCTTGCGGATGAAGCGGCCGACGCGGGTGACGCGCGGATCGTTTTTGGTCACCGTCTGCTTGGCGGTCGGGTCCGATCGATCGGTGTACATCGAGCGGAACTTGTAGACCTCAATGATTTCATTGTTGAAGCCGTGCCGCTTCTGCTTGAACAGCACTGGCCCCTTGCTGTCGAGCTTGATGGCGATGGCCGTCACCAGCATCACCGGCGAGAAGACGATGATGCCGATGATCGAAAACAGGATATCAAAGGCGCGCTTGGCGACCGAGTCCCAGTCGTTGATCGGCTTGTCGAAGATGTCGAGCATCGGCACCGAGCCGATATAGGAATAGGCGCGCGGGCGGAATTGCAGCGCATTTGAATGTGCCGACAGTCGGATGTCCACCGGCAGCACCCACAGCTTCTTCAAGAGCTGCAGCACGCGCGATTCGGCGGTCAGCGGCAGCGACACGATCAGCATGTCGATGCGGGCGATGCGGGCAAAGTCGATCAGCTCGGAAATGGTGCCGAGCTTGGGATAGCCGGCGACGATCGGCGGCGAGCGCTTGTCGCCGCGATCGTCAAAGATGCCGCAGATGCGGATGTCGTTGTAGGGCTGCCTCTCGACAGAGCGGATCAGCATCTCCGCCGACTTGCCCCCGCCGACAATGACGGCGCGCCGCTCCATGCGCCCATCGCGGGCCCAGCGCCGGATCAGGTTGGACATCACCAGCCGGAGGCCGAAGATGAGCACGAAGCCGACGACGAACCAGGTGCCGAACAGGAGGCGCGAATAGTCCTCCGACATCTTCATGGCGAAGGCCGTCAACGCCATCAGCGCGAAAGTCCCGGCCCAGACCAGAAGCACCCGGCCAAAACTGGCGATCGGCCGCATGAGGGCGGCGATCTGGTAGGAATCGGTGACGTCGAGCAGCACCACCGCCAGGAACGAGGCGGCGGCGATCGTTACTGGATACTGCCAGGCGAGATAGTTGAAGAAGCCGACATAGTAGAAATAGAGGCAGAGGCCCGACACGAACAGCAGCGCGAATTCGACCATGCGCAGCACGCCGCTGACCATGATCGGCGACATCGTATCGCGCCGGTACTGCGAGGCAACCTGACGCGCCACATCGTTCAGGCCGCTCGCTGCTTCGCTCTCGGCAGGGCCGTCGAATTTGCGTACCGCATTCATTGAAAAGCGGCGTGCGGGGTCGATCTCGTTCATTGGATTGTCCGCGGGCTTCGCTCGGCTGAATAGCAAAAGAGAGCTAAGAAACCCTTGAGACAACAGATGGCTTTGAACCGGTTGCCACCCTGCGTTGAGGCGGACGGGGCTGGTCAGCGTGAGAAAACGTCCCAGAGCAAATCGACCACGCTCTAGCGCCGGAGCGCGGCAAAATAGGCCTTCTCGATCTCCGCGGCCATGACGTCGGCGCCGAATCGTGCCTTGAGGTCGGGCGCCCCGGGCATCAGGCGCTGATAGGCGCCGAGATCGGAGAGCGCGTCGCTCAGCCTGTCGCCAAGCTGGTTCGGATCGGGACGGATCAGGGCAGGGGAGGCTTCGCCGAATATCTCCGGTATGCCGCCGACGGCGGTGGCGATCATCGGCTTGCCGGCGGCCAGCGTCTCCAGCACGATATAGGGC
>NZ_RZOT01000425.1:0-5449 GCF_003999085.1 Mesorhizobium sp. M4A.F.Ca.ET.090.04.2.1 | reverse complement strand
GTACGGCGCATGAGCTCCTTGATGAACGCCGCGCTGACCCCCTTCGTCCGCGCCACAGCTTCGCTCACGATCTTATCGGAAAGTTTCAGCCCGCCGCCATAGAGGCGCACCAGCTTCTCCCGGCAGTCGTCGTCCGGCAGCGGCACCTCGATGGCTTGGTCGATACGTCCCGGCCGCCCGGTGAGAGCGCCTTCAAGTTGCTCGGGCCGGTTGGTGGTCAGGATGAACAGGATGTCGGCATTGTCCTTCAAACCGTCCATCTCGTTGAGCAGGGTGTTGAGGAGCGCTTCCTCGCATGGACCTCCCATGCTCTCGCGGTCGCGGGCAATCAGGTCCACGTCCTCGATCACGACCGTAGCCGGCTGTAGCAGGCGCGCCAGGGTCATGTATTGCGACAACAGGCCCATCTGGTCGGCCGTTATGATCAGTGTCGTGTGGCCAGGGAGATTGGCGGCGAGGTGACGTATGGTGTGCGTCTTGCCGGTGCCCGGCGGGCCGTAAAGCAAGATGCCCTTGCGCGTCGATTGCCCAAGCCGTCGCAGCGCCTCCCGGCTCTCGATGAACCGGATCACGTTGCGGTCGAGAAGCTTCAAAGTCCGTTCCGGCAGGATGATCGCGTCGCGCTGCACCTGCGGCAAGCGATGGACCATCACTCCCTTGGAGCGGCCGCGATAGTCACCTTCCGACTCGAGCGAGAGAACCTTGCCGCGGTAGGATCGCGCAGCATTGATCGCGGCCTCCAGTTGGGAGAAGCAACGGTCCACAAGGGCAACGCCATCCTCGCCGGCCGGCACCGCGATCTCGACGCAGGTTCCGGCCTCGTGACCATACTCACGGTGAAAGGACAGCACGACCGCGTAGTGCAGGTCTCCATCCCGATTGAGCCACAAGCCATTGTTGAGGCACTTGATCGGATCGCTCTCGCCGATATCGACGTCCTGGTACTGCGCTGCCGAGATGGTGACGGCGAACTGACCTTCCTTCGTCAACGCGGCAAAGGTCAGCGTCTCGTAGCGATGTTGCTCGTAGAGACCGAAGAAGCGAACCGGCGAGGCCGAGAACAGCTTGTCGAGCGCCACCTGCACGTCGGCGCGCATGTGGCCGGGAAACTGGCGGGAGGTCGCGATGATCTCGTCATGCGCCAGTCCGTCGAAATGCCAGGCGATCGCTTCATGGGCATACTTGAACTTTTTGTTGCGCGGAGCCTGTGCGGCATGGCCGGCCGTGGCCGCGCCTTCAGTTTCGCCGGGAGCGGCGGTGATGCGAAGCGGGTGACCGGCAGCCTTGATGCGCTGCTGCGCGGTGTCCAGCATCGCCTTCGCCACCGCGAAAGGGTAGCTGCCGCACACTGCCTTTCCCTGCTGCGCCACCGTCGCGGTCAAGGCCTCGGCCTCTGCCTCCGATCGATCGAAGACCGAGCGAACGAGATTGACGACAAACTCCCATGGGGTCTGATCGTCATTGTGAATGACAAGCTGCAGATCGATTGTCTCGGCGGGCGTATCGCGCAAGGTAACGGCTCGCTTCCCAGCTTGCTGCAGATCAACACTATATGCGTCAGGTTGCACGAATTGTTAACAACTTAAAGAGGACCGCTAAGAGCAACTGCCTGCCGCTGGGGATGTCGTCAGGCGGAGCGCTTAGCATTTGTATTCTGAGTTCGGGATGTTGCGCGCAGAGCAGGCGGTCAGCGGCATTGATTACTTGAATTCAAACAGTTCAATCAGGTTGCCCGATGGGTCTTTCAGAAGCCTGGCTCGACCGGCTCCCGCCTCGCTGATTTCGCCCCTGAATTCGGCCCCATCGGCATCCAACCGGCTGATGAGCCCATCCAAGTCCTTCGTGACAATCATGAACCGGTTCCAGCCGCCAGGCTCCGGATTGCCGCCGGCAGTGCCTCCGCTGCCCGCTCCCGGGGCGCTCAAATAGAGCGTCAGGTCATCACGAACAAGCGCTGCGAACTTGCCGGGATTGTGCATGTTCACCGAGAACTCGAGTCTGTCGCGATAGAACTCGACCGATCTATCCACGTCCGTCACGATGTACCGGATGGAGGCCATTGCGCGAGCTCCGTCTTGACCGCACAGCTTTACTTGCAAACGCGCGGATCTGCGTGGCGTTCCAACAGCACCCCGAACAGCCTGACATCGAGTTAACGGCGATCAGCGCACAAGACAGGGGCATGGACGATCTGCGCTCACCTTTCTTGACCGTCTCTCGAACTCCTGCGTGTCAGTTGACATATATTCAAGATAGATATATGTAACTTGCGTAATAGGCATGAGACACGTTGATGACCGAGACCGATTTCCTCAAGGATTACGACCCCAACGCATTCCAGCGGCCGTCGGTGGCGGTCGACCTCGTCCTGCTGGGGCTGCGCGACGGCCGTCCCACGGTCCTGCTGCTCAAACGCGACCAGCATCCGCATGCGGGCCGCTGGGCGTTGCCGGGCAGCTTTGTCGGCATTGACGAGTCCCTCGATGCCGCTGCCGCGCGGGTGCTGCGCGACAAGACCGCAATTGAGGGTGCTCGCCTCGAACAGCTCTACACCTTCGGCGCGGTCGATCGTGACCCGCGCATGCGCATCATCAGCGTTGCCTATCTCGTTCTGCTGACCGAGACGGCCTTCGACGCGGCCGCGCGGGCGATGCCAACTTTGCTGCCCGCCGCGATCCATGTGCCCTGGGCCGGCGAGGCCGGCGGTCCGGTCAACGTGCTGTCGCCGGACAACGAAAAGCTCACGCTCGCCTTCGACCACGCCGACATCCTGGCGATGGCGATGCTCAGGCTGCGCGGCAAGCTCGATTATTCCGACGTCGCCTTCGCGCTGCTGCCGGAACTGTTCACGCTGCGGCAGCTCCAGGATGTGCACGAGGCAATTCTGGGTACCGCGCTCAACAAGCCGGCCTTTCGCCGGCGGCTGCTCGACAAGGGCTGGTTGGCGGCGACCGGCGCCTATGAGGCGGGCACCGCCTACCGACCGGCAGAACTTTACCGTTTCCAGCGTCCGTAACCGATTGAGGGAGAGACTACCATGGCCACCATCCGCAACTTCGGCTTCATCGCCCAGCTCCGCAGCGAGGCAAGCAGCCACGTCATCCGCTATCGCGATGGTCGCGTGAAGCAGAGCGGCCGCGGCCTGGTGTTCTGGTTCGCGCCGGAAACCGCCAGCATTGCCGAAGTGCCGATGGACGACCGCGAGATGACACTGTTCGTCAAGGGCCGCAGCCAGGATTTCCAGACCGTGGCCGTGCAGGGCACGATCGGCTGGCATGTCGTTGATCCCGGGCGGCTGGCGGAGCGCGTCGATTTCAGCATCAATCTGAGGACCGGCAAGCCGCAGGGCGAGCCGATCGAGAAGATACAGGCGCGCATCGCCGGCATCGCCAACCAGGCGGTGCAGCAATATCTCGGACAGGCGCCGGTCCGCGCGCTTCTCGACGCCGGCCCCGCCCCGTTGCGCGAGCGGCTGCAGGCGGTTGTCGCCGCCGACCCGGCGCTGATCGACATCGGCGTCGCCGCGGTCACCGTGCGGCTCACCAACCTCACCCCGACGAGCGAGCTCGAGCGGGCCTTGCAGACACCGACCTTCGAGGCCCTGCAGCAGAAGGCCGACGAGGCGACCTTCGAGCGTCGGGCGCTCGCCGTCGAAAAGGAGCGTGCCATCGCCGAAAATGAAATGGCGACCAGGACGGAACTGGCCCGGCGCGAGAAGCTGTTGATCGCCGAGGAGGCCGAAAACGTCCGCAACCGCGCCACCGGCGCGGCGGAGGCGCAGCAGGTCGAGGCGGCCGCCGAGGCGGAGCGCATCCGCACCGTCGAGGGCGCCAAGGCCGAGGCCGAACGGCAGCGCATCGCCATCTACCGCGACCTGCCGCCCGCGATCCTGCTCGGCCTCGCCGCCCAGCAGCTCGCCGGCAAGCTGGAGAAGATCGAGCACGTCAACGTGACGCCGGACCTGCTCGCCACCGTGCTCGGCGAATTCCGCAAGAGCCCGGCGGTGATCGAGGCCCGCTGAGGGGGCGAACCATGGCGGCGAACCGACCCCGCGCGGTCTTCGTGACGCGAGAGACCGACTACGAGCTTCTGGTCGCGCGCCACGCGACGCGCGACCAGGCACGCTTCTTCCTGCAGACGCGCGGCCAGCGTCTCGAGGATGTCGAGGTCCGGCACGACAACTTCCATGCCGTGCTGGGCGCGGCACGGGCCTCGGTGCCGGCGGATTGGCGCCAGACCTTGGTCAAGCGCGCCCACCTCGACCGTTTCCTGTTCGCGGCCGACGACGTTGTCGTGCCGGTGGGACAGGATGGGCTGGTCGCCAATGTCGCCAAGTACCTCGACGGCCAGCCCGTGCTCGGCGTCAATCCGGCGCCGGATCTCTATGACGGTGTGCTGGTGCGCATCGGCGTCGGCCGGCTGGGCAAGCTGCTCGCCGCCAGCATAGCCGGCAATGTCGGCATCGAAGCGCGAACCATGGTTCAGGCCGAGCTCGACGGAGGCGAAACGCTCCTCGCGCTCAACGAGATCTTCGTAGGCCACCGTAGCCACCAGTCGGCCCGTTACCGGATCGAGGCCGGGGGCGAGGCGGAAAACCATTCCTCCAGCGGCCTCATCGTCGCCTCCGGCACCGGCGCGACAGGCTGGGCGCGCTCGATCATGGAAGCGACGCATCTCGACCTGTCGCTCGGCCGCGAAGAGCACGCGGTGGGCTTCTGGGTGCGCGAGCCGTTTCCGAGCGTCGCCACGACCACCAATTTGCGTGCCGGCAAGATCACCGAGAACCCGCTTCTGATCACATCGCGGATGAACGACGGCGGCGTCATCTTCGCCGACGGCATCGAGCAGGATTTCATCGCCTTCGACTGGGGCAGGCAGGTCCAGCTGCAGCCGGCATCGCGGGCGCTACGGCTGGTCGTCGATCAGTGACCGACGGGTGTCGGCGCGAGGTGGATGCCGCCGCGTCGGAGCCAGCCAGTTCGACGGGACGGCCTAGGGGCCGCCCCGCCTGCGTTGCCTTCCCGGTACGGCCTAGTGGCCCGATCCGGCATGCCCACCGACCTGTTCGGGCAGTGATGGCGCCTCGCTTCCGTTCAGTCGATCAGACGGATATCCGCATCCGCCAGGCAGTAGGGCGCGTAGCGGAAATCGCGGATAGCCGCGACCTCTTCGCCGCGCCACTCGACCAGCATGAAGCCGCGGACCGCGCCGTCCGGAGTCCGCGGATCGCGGATCAGGATCGCCGGCCGGCCGTCGACAAAACCGAGCGAGAGCACCCAATCGCTGACGCGGTCGTAATTGCCGAAATAGGTCGAGGCTTGCTTCTTGCCTCTGAGACGCGTGCGGTTGACGACTTCGAGCTGGATATCCTCGGCGATCAGCGCCCTGACGGCGTCGAAGTCGCGCGCGTTGAACAGGTCGACGTAGTGGCGCAGTCGCCGCTCGTCGT
>NZ_RZOT01000424.1:0-5449 GCF_003999085.1 Mesorhizobium sp. M4A.F.Ca.ET.090.04.2.1 | reverse complement strand
GCATGTGATCGCGCGCGGTCTCAAAGTCGCGCGGCGGCTCGCCGTCAGAGAAAGGCACGGCGCCGATGACGTGGCGGAAGGAAACGCTGCGGCCTTCGGCAAGCGCAAAGGCGGTGGCGACGCCTTCGCGCTTCAGCCAGTTGTCGCCGAGCGAGGCGGCATGGCCGACCGCGGCGCGGCCGTCCTCGATGCCGAGCACGCCGAGATGGCGGCCACTCCACGGCGCATAGTCGCGGCCGCCATTGCTGAACCACAGCATGGTGATGGGCAGTTCGGCCGCGTTTTTCAGCACCAGAACAAGATCCTGCTCGGCATGGCGCGCCAAAGCCGTCCAGCCCGGCCCGCCATGATCGGCCTCGACCAGCGTCAGGAAATCCTCGCGCCTGTCCTCCATGCGGTAGTCGGTGAGATCGGCGGTGCCGCCAGCGGCGGTGGGAAAATGCCGGAGATCGGCGGAGCGTGCAGGATAGGCGAGCAAGAAACGGCCGCGCGCCGGGTCGGGCTCCAGCGGGTCGGCCGGACTCGCCGCGTAGCGTTTCGGCGAGAAGGCGAGAGACCCGCCACCGCGCATCACCGTCATTGGATGGTGGGCGACGGAAATGGCGCCGGCGCCGCCGAAAAAGACATGCTCCTGATAGAGGAAGGGGTGGTTGTCACGCAGCGTCAGCACCTTGTCGACGCTGGCACCCATGACCTTGCGGCGCAGCCGGAAGCTGGCGCGCCAGCCATCGCTGATGGCGCTATCTTCAACCAGGTCCCAGGCGCTGTTGGCCGGCCAGCCATGCAGCGGCGCCTCCTCGACATCGGCGCGCGAAAACGGCGCGCAGAGGAAATCGCCAGAGAGCCGTACCGTGCCTTCCGGCAGGTCTTGCGGCAGGCTCTCGCGCGGCGCGCCGACCCAGGGCGCGCGATGCAGAGGCTGCAGGCGGCGGCCGTCGGCCTCGACCGTCATGTCGGCGATGTGGCCGACCGCAAGGTCGAGCGTGACCGAAATGCCCTTTGCCTTGATCGTGACCGTATCCATGCCTGTCACCCTCGCGAATCTTTGGCGCCAGCAAAGCCCGCGTGGTGTGCGAAGTGCAAGCGCTGCGAAAGGCATTTTGCATCAGAATGGAAGTCGGCGCCGCCCCTCATTGCCCTGCCGGGCATTTCTCCCCGTATAGTGACGGGGAGAAATGGGCTGGCCGCAGCGCCGGTGCCCTCCTGCAGCGTTGCTGATTGGCGAAACCGGCGATGAGAGCGCCCCTCTCCCCGTCACTATACCGGGAGAGAATGCCGGCAGGCAGGTGAGGGGCGGCGCCAACGTTAGAAAGGGTGCGGTAGGTTGAGACGCTACAAACGGGCCGCCCCTACTGCCTTTTATACTCCCTGACCGGCGACTTGGTGCCATCCGTATAGGTCACCTGCACCGACATCGACTTCACGCTGTCGGCGACCTTGAAATAGGGCTGGTAGTCGTAGGGGATGGCGTAGGGGTCCTTCTTGTCGCAGGGCGGCATCTTGATTTCCTTGTCGGGGGCGGCGCCGTCCAGGCCGTAATGCACCTCCTTGATGGCGCAGCGGTAGGACAGCATTTGCGTGAAATAGACCAGGCCGTTGTTGCCGCCGGCGTCGAAGGCGATCCACGAGGTCCAGAACTGGTCGAGGATCTGCTTGTCGCCTTGCTGCAGCGCCGAGTCCGGATCGAATCTTATGGCGAACGGGCCGGTCTCGCGGCCCCTGATGTCGAGATATTTGATGCCGATCGTGGTGGCCGTGGTGCTGTCCGGCAATTCGAAGCTCGAATTGGGCATCGGCTTGCCCGTCCGCTGGTCGTTCATCGCCATCAGCCCGGTGTCGGTGAACGGGCCGGTCTCGCCGAGGCGCCAGGAAATGCCGGTCGCCGCCTCGGGCAGCGAAATGGTGATCGTCCAGCCGGCATTGGAGCGCATCGGCGTCAATGTCGGGGCGAAGCGCTGCGGATCGAGCACGTCGCCGACGGCGGCCAGCCGGCTGCGGCTGCGCTCCAGCCAGTCGGCGAGCTCCCTCTGGTCGACGAAATATTTGAGCAGCCCGCCATCCTTCTCGTAGGAGACGAACTTGGTCAGCGCCTCGGCCTCGCTGCGCTTGTCGGACAGCGACTGGCTACCGAGGCGATCCTCGGAAAACTCCTGCGCCAGGAGGAAATAGGCAGGCGCATAGTCGGGATGGGCCGCTATGAAGGTGTTCAGCTTGTCGAGACGCTGGGCATCGTCGAACTGCTCGAGATGGACGAGCTTGATCGCCGACGCCTTGGCCTTGTCGGCCAACTGGCCGAACACCTCGCGGGCGCCGGCCTTACCGTCCTGGACCCGAAGCAAGGTGGCGAAGCGCGTATAAGGGTCGATGGCGTCGACATCGAAGTTGGCGAAGGCGAGATAGGACCGCCTGGCGTTGAGCATGTCGCCCGACAATTCGTAGACGCGGGCATTGTGATAGTACTCATCGGGACGCTTGGGGTCGGCGATCGCGCCGCCCTGCGCGGCGAGCGCGGCAAAGCCCTTGGCGATGGTGTCGATGGAAGCGGCAATCTGCTCGGTCGTCGCCTGCAGCTTCTCGGCCTGCGCGGCCGCCTGCTGCTGGCCGGCGGCCAGCGTGTCGGTGGTCTGCTTGACCGCCTCGACCGCCTTCTGGGTTTCGGCGCCCTGCTCGGTCTGCTGTTTCTGTGCCGAGGCGATCTCCTCGGCCTTCTGCGCGACGGTGTCGGTCGATTGCTTGACCGCCTCGACCGCCTTCTGGGTTTCGGCGCCCTGCTCGGTCTGCTGTTTTTCGGCGGCGGCTATCTCCTGCGTCTTCTGCGCCACCGTGTCGGTCGATTTCTTGACCTCCTCGACCGTCTTTTGCGTCTCGGTGACCGTCCTTTCGATCCTGGCGACCTTTTCGGAGACGATGCCCAGCGACTGCTGCAGCTCGGCCACCGCCGGCACCAGAGTGGCGATGATGCCGTTCTGCGAATTCGTTTCCTGCTGCACGGTGTAGACGCCGCCGGCGATCGCCGCCGCACTTGTGGCGAAGATCAGCGCCGGCATGGCCTTGGTCGCCAGCACAAGCCTCAGCACGATGGCGATGGCGATGATCGCGGCCGCAACGGAAGCGACGAGCGCGATATAGGCGGCGAACGGCCCGAGCGGGTTGAGCACGTCCGACACCGCGCCGCTGACGAAAGCGACGCTGCCGGCCCATTTGCCGGTGCGGCTGAGCGATGCCCGGATAAGAGATGGTGCGGCGGCGCCGATGTCACCTGTCATGTCGATCCCCCAAACCAAATCCGCGCGCATGGTAGCAGCGCGGCCCCGCCGGGAAAACAGGACAGCAAGCGGGCGTTTTCGGGGCGGTGGGGTGTGGGAGGTGTCTACCGACGAAGTGATAGCTACGAGCGGCAAGGTATAGCGCCGCTCGCGCAGGAATCGCCAATTTGCCGATGTTGGCGCCGCCCCTCATTGCCCTGCCGGGCATTTCTCCCCGTATAGTGACGGGGAGAAAGGGGCTGGCCGCAGCATTGGCGCCCTTCTTGCAACGTTGGTGATTGGCGAAACCGGCGATGACAGCGCCCCTCGCCCCGTCACTATACGGGGAGAGGGTGCCGGCAGGCAGGTGAGGGGCAGCGCCGGCTTTGGTGTCGTTCCGAGCCCGTCGCCACCCTTAAGCTGTTGAGACAGCTTTGAGACCCCCGTTAACCAGTTGGACGCAGCAATCGGCTTAGGCTAGGGTCCGGCCCTCTCAGCAACAGCCGGATTCGACTTGCGCCTGTCCGACCCTTTCCCGCTCCTCCAGAAGATCTTGATGGCGTTCGCGCTGCTGGCGATGGTCGCCGGCTGCACCACCGTCGCGCCGCCCGACAGTGTATTGGGGGTGCCGGCGCAGCCGCAGCGCTATGCGGCGATCGTCGTCGATGCGCGCAGCGGCAAGCAGCTGTTCGAGGTCAATTCGACGGCGCAGCGCTATCCGGCCTCGCTGACCAAGATGATGACGCTCTATCTGCTGTTCGAGGCGCTGGAGAGCGGCCGGGTGAGCAAGGAGACGCAGATCCCGGTTTCGGACAATGCCTCCCGGCAGCCGCCGACCAAGCTGCGCTTCAGGCGCGGCGAGACGATCGACGTCGATTCCGCCATCCGGGCCATCGTGGTCAAATCGGCCAATGACGTGGCGGTGGCGGTCGGCGAATATCTCGGCGGCTCGCAGGACCAGTTCGCCGCCATGATGACCACCAAGGCGCGAAGCCTCGGCATGACGAGCACCTCCTTCCGCAACGCTTCGGGCTTGCCCGACGGCAGCCAGATGACGACGGCGCGCGACATGGCGGTGCTGGGCATGGCGCTACGCAACCGCTTCCCGCAGCATTTCCACTATTTCTCCGAGAGCGACTTCATGTTCCGCGGCCGGCTGGTGCGCGGCCACAACGACATGCTCGGCCGGGTGCGCGGCGTCGACGGCATCAAGACCGGCTACATCAGGGCCTCCGGCTACAACATCGTCACTTCCTACAATGCCGACGGCCGCCAGCTGATCGTGGTGGTGATGGGCGCCGAAAGCGCGCGCCAGCGCAACGACCATGTCGAGGCACTGATCCAGCGCAGCCTTTCGCCGATGGCGGCGGATGCCAAGACAAGGCTGATGTATGCCGGGCAGCAGCCGACGGGGTCGGCGCTTCCCGGTTTGCCAGAACCGTAAAAGCTTCGAAACGCCGGCCCGAGGCACCCCCCTCTGGCCTGCCGGCCATCTCCCCCTCAAGGGGGGAGATTGGATGTCGCGTCGGGTTTCGCCAACCTCCAACGTCAATGAGGGGCGCGGCGCCAAGGCTGCCGATCTCCCCCCTTGAGGGGGAGATGTCCGGCAGGACAGAGGGGGGGCGCGAAGGATCACCACCGATCTCAACCTTGCGCCGCCGCATTCCGCGACCAAGTCACAGCCCGCACCACCCCCATCACAACAACTTGTTCGGTCACACCAGTTACACAGTCGCGATGGATATGCCGCGCCGGCTTGGCGTATCGTATCGCAGAAGCCGAAACAGGAGCACTGACCATGGCCGGCGACCCGAAGGCGCAGAAGACGGAAGACGACGAAACCCACTCGGCCGGCGAATATCTCGAGGCCTCCACCTTGCCGGAAGACCTGCACGAAGCGGCCGACGAGATCCTCGAAGCGCCGGAGGTGCCGGATTCCGAGCCCGCCCCGGCCGGACCTGCCGCATCGCGGGTAAAACCGAAGAAAAAACCGTCGGCGATCAGCGGCCGGAAATTCCGCAAGCGCGACCTGGTGCGCATCGACGATTTGCGGCCGAGCCTTTCCGACCGCATCCGCGCCGACCATCCCGACCTGCCGCGCGGCGCCCGCATCAGCCGCGAGGAGCTCGCCCGCTACCGCATGCGCTACATGGAAGAACTGCTGCAGCAGGAGCACGGCGAATTCTCCGAGCTCGACCGCCAGG
>NZ_RZOT01000423.1:0-5453 GCF_003999085.1 Mesorhizobium sp. M4A.F.Ca.ET.090.04.2.1 | reverse complement strand
TCAACGAATTGCGCGAACGCGGCGTGCAGCAGGCGGTTGTCTCCAATTCCGACCGGCTGATCGTCGATGCCAATCTGCGTGCCGTCGGCCTGATCTACCCCGGCATGAAGACGATCAGCCGCAACGACGTGCGCGAAGGCAAGCCGTATCCCGAGCCGTTCCTGCGCGCCGCTCATCTGGCCGAGGTCGATCCGGCGCAATCCGTCGCGGTCGACGACAGCCTGACCGGCGCCATGGCCGGCCTTGCGGCGGGCATGCGGACGATGTTCTTGCCGGAAGCGCCGATGGCTGGGGCGCCGGGGGCCGTGGTGATCAACAGCGCTGATGAATTGCGGACGCAATTAGGGCTCTAAGCGAACTCGCAAACATCGGCACCGCCCTTCATCCGCCTGCCGGCGCTTGTCCCCGTGAACGGGGAGAAGGGAGAATGGCGGCTCAGTTCCGGTAGACCGGTTCCTGCTCGTCGAGGATCGCCTTCAGCTCGGCGAGATGGCGTTCGGCCTGGCCGGGATAGTCGTTGGCTTCAGCCGCGGTCTTCTCGGCGATGGCGTCAGACAGGGTGCGCAGCGGACGGCCGGTCCACAGCGCCTTGATGTAGGTCTCGGCGGCGCGCTCGAAATAGAACATGCGGTTGAAGGTGTCGGCGACAGTGTCGCCGATGACCAGCACGCCGTGATTGCCCATGACCATGACCTTCACCTTGGGATCGGTCAGAAGCTGCGAGCAGCGCTCGCCCTCCTCCTCGAAGGCCAGCCCGCCATAGTTGGCGTCGACGACATGGCGGTTGAAGAAGGTGGCCGAGTTCTGGTCGATCGGCGGCAGGGTCGAGTCGGCCAGCGAGGCGAGCACGGTGGCGTGAATCGAGTGCACATGCATGACGCAGCGCGCGTGCGGCACGTTGCGATGGATGGCGCCGTGCAGGCCCCAGGCCGTCGGATCGGGCGCATTGGGGCCGGAAAGCGTATCGGGATCGTTGGCGTCGATCAGCAGCAGGTCGCTCGCCTTGATGCGCGAGAAATGCACCTGGTTGGGGTTCATCAGGAATTTGGTGCCGTCCTCGTTGACGGCCAGCGAGAAATGGTTGGCCACCGCCTCATGCATGTTGAGCCGCGCCGTCCAGCGGAAGGCGCAGGCGAGGTCGACGCGCTCCTCATAGAAGGGCAGATTGCTCAGCGGTTCCTTCTGCAGGCGGGCGATGCTCATCGAAAATCCTCCGGTTTTGGTGACAATGCCGCGCCCAATGGCGGCCAGCAACGGGAAAGTGCTGGCGCAAACACCGTTCAGGCGGCCGGGCGCGCCGATTGCAACCCGCCATGCTCGACGATGAAGTCGATCACCTCCCGCAAGCCCTTGCCGCGCGACAGGTCGGTGAAGCCGAACGGCCGCTTGCCGCGCATACGGGCGGCGTCGCTTTCCATCACGTCGAGGTTGACGTTCACATAGGGCGCCAGATCGCTCTTGTTGATGATCAGGAAATCGGAGCGGGTGATGGCCGGCCCGCCCTTTCTCGGGATCTCCTCGCCCTGGCAGACCGAGATGACATAGAGGGTGAGATCAGCAAGGTCCGGTGAAAAGGTGGCCGCGAGATTGTCGCCGCCGGACTCGATGAAGATGATGTCGAGGTCCGGAAATTTGCGGTTCAGTTCGGCGATCGCCTGCAGATTGATCGAGGCGTCCTCGCGGATAGCGGTGTGTGGGCACCCCCCCGTCTCGACGCCGACGATGCGCTCCTCCGGCAGCGCCTGCAGCCGGGCCAGCATCATGGCGTCTTCCCTGGTGTAGATGTCGTTGGTGACGACGGCGATGGAGAAGTCGTCGCGCAGCGCCTTGCAGAGCTTTTCGGTGAGCGTCGTCTTGCCGGAACCGACGGGACCGCCGATGCCGATGCGAAGGGGACCGTTGGCCTGGGTCATGCGGAAAACTCCGTGATGGCGAGGATTGCGAAGCCTGCCCCGATCAGCAGGCAGAGCGGCGAATAGTAGCTGACGTCGAGCCGCGCGAAAGGCTGTTCGGGCGCCAGCCGGCGCCACCATGGCGTGAAGCCGGCAATGCCGCGCCCGAGGAAAACCAGCGCGATGAGCAACGAGGTGGCGGCGAGGCCCGCCTTGGGAAAGGGCGAGGCAAAGACGCCCTCAAGCGCCAGCGGCCAAAGCGTCGCCAGGCCAAGACAGGCGGCAACGGCAAAGCTGGCGCCAGGCGACGGCATCTCGTCGACGCCGCGGAAGCCGACGACGGCACGGGCGCAGGATTTGGCATCCGTGCCCGGCCAGATGCCGCCAATTCCCCAATAGACATGCAGCGCGGTGATGATGAGCAGGACAAGGGAAAGCGCGAAGGCGAGCACGATCATGAGCGGAACAACCGGGAATATTGGGTTTCGTGACGCATCGCCATGACGTCGGAAACGAAGGCGCAGCCACCGAGATCGTCGAGCGTGGAGGCGGCGGCGCGGGCGGCGGTGGTAAGCGCAAGCGGCTCAAAGCCGGCTAACAATGCGGTGGCATCGACCTGGCCGACGACGCCGAGCCGGATCGCCGCCTGAACGAGGTTCGAGAAGAAGGTTTGCAGGAAGGCAGAGAGCGCGTCCGGCAGGCCAATGCCATTGCCGCCGGCGACGGCGCCGACCGCGACGCAGTAGGGGCAATCGGCCGGCAGGCGCCCCAGCACCGGGCTTGGCCAGGCCGAGGCAGCCTTGAGGAAGGCAGCGCCCTGCAGCATGGTCTCGGCATGGCGCTCGCGCGAACCTGCCAAGGCCTCGGCGAGAGCGGCGATCTCGCCGAGGTCGCCACTGTCGCGGGCGCACCGCCAGCTTTCGGCAAACAGCACGGCGTCGTTCCAGCCCGAACCCATCTCGACCAGCGTGTCCAGCCAGGCGGCAAGGCTTTGCCTGTCGGCGACCAGACCGTCCTGCACGGCGCGCTCGAGGCCATGGCTATAGGAGAAGCTGCCGACCGGAAAGGCCGGCGACAGCCACGCCATCAGCCGCAGCGGGGCGATGCCGGGCTCAGTCATGGTGGTGATGGTCGTCGTCATCATACGAATGGGAATGACTGTGCGCGTGGCTGTGAGTATGCTCGCCCTGCGCATGGGCATGCGCTTCGGCATGGCTGTGCGCGTGGCCATGATCATGGCCGCCATGGCCGGAATAGGCGCCGCGCACCGGCTTGAACGGCTCGGAGACCTCGCGCACCGTTGCGCCCAATCCCTCCAGCATCGCCTTGATGACATGGTCGCGCAGGATGAGGATGCGCTCCGCCTCGATCGCGGCGGCGAGGTGACGGTTGCCGATATGCCAGGCGAGTTCGGTGAGATGCACGGAGTCGCGGGCGCGGATGTCGTAGACGTCCTCGGGTGCCGCGACGATTTCGAGCTGGCGGCCGTCCTCCAGCACCAGCCGGTCGCCATTGTCGAGCGCCACCGGCTCCGGCAGGTCGACCAGCACCTTGTCACCGCTCTCCGTCTCGATGGCGCGGCGGCGCAGATGCCGCTCGTCATGGGCAAGCACGGCCCTGGCGTAGGGCGCGATCGCTCCGGCCTTGTCCGCTGCGAGAACGGAGATCGCGCGCGGGAATTTGGTGAAGTCGGTGTTGATGTTCAGTTTCATCTCATGGCTCCGCCATTAGCTTGCGCCCGCGCGCGGGGGGGACGCGACAGCACGCGCTCGAAATAGGCGTCGACGCGCTCGGACTCGATCGGAAACCGGCCGGCGCGAGCCCAGCCACCCATGTCGCCGAGCAGCACATCGACCGCGGAAAATCGGTCGCCGAGCGCGAAAGGCTTGTCGCCAAGCCGCCGGTCGAGCGCCTTGACCTCCGCAGCGAAATCGTGGGCGGCGGCGGGGCCGACATCGACGCGGACTTCCTTCGGCAGAATGAAGCGGTGGCGCAGCTTATTCCACAGCGGCGCCTCGAATTCCGACTGGGCGAAATGCATCCAGGAATCCATCTCGGCGCGGCCGGCGAGACCCGGATTGGCGCCCATGCCTTTGTCGGCATGCTTTTCGGCAAGATAGACGCAGATCGCCGCGGAATCGGTGACCTTCAGATCGCCGTCGATCAGGATCGGCACCTTGCCGGAGGGGTTGAGCGCGTAAGCTTCGGGCGAGCGCAGCTTGACCTCGACGAATTCATAGGGCTGCCCGAGCTCCTCGAGCATCCACAGGACGCGGCTGACCCGGGACCCGCGCGATCCGACGGCCTTGTACATGGCTCTAAACCTGCCTTTCCAACGAAGCGTAGCTCATCCAGTCCATCCGCCCAATGGCGCTCAGACGATGGTGTCGAAGAGCCGCAGGATGAACGATACCTGATAGATCAGCGTGACGGCGACGAAGGCGATGTGGAAGCGGCGGTCGCGCACCATGATGGCCGCGATGCAGAGCCCGACGAAGACCGGTGTGCGGATCAGATATTCGTGGCCGTAGCGGGCGAAATGCTCCTCCCCCTTGAGCAGCGTGTCGATCACGTCGAGCAGATAGGTGGTGCCCAGCAGGCCGAAGAACCAGGCGCGGCGCGAATAGAAATAGTCCTCGTAGCTGGTGTAATCGAGCATCGAATCCGGAAACAGCAGCGCGCAGAGCAGGAACAGCGTGACGGCATAGAAGATGATGAAAAGATATTTGCCGAAGGTCTAGGTCTCCAGCGCGTAGAGGCCGAACTCCCACCACCAGAAATGCACCAGCAGCAATAGCATGGAGCCGACCCAGGCCAGATGCACCGGATAGAGCCGGTACTGCCCGGGATGCTGGACGAGGCGGGCGACTCCCGACAGAAGCCGGGTCACGCCAAGGCCGATCACCATGCCCATGACGATGCGGATATGCGGGAAGACGTCGTGCGGAGAGGCTATTTCGGTGGGCATGCCTGATCACGTTGCCACTTGTCGTGAGCCGCATATTGCGGCGTACCTTTAAGAGCCGCCAACGGACTTTGTTGCTAGCAGTAGCCGGAGTGAGAAAAGGTCATCTCAGCGATCTTGCCCTTTTCATCCACGCAATAGTTGGCAGCCATGATGTTAATGCAACCCTCGACGCGTCGAAGCCACATGGTGCGCACCTCGCATTGACCTCCAGCTTTGGATTGTCGCAGAACCGGTGGATTGCTCGCTAGCCTAAAAGCCGAACTGCCGGCAAACCATGTTTCGAAGGCTGCCGCGTTTGAACCTGTCGGAAACTTGCGCTCTGCTTCCAATTTCAAAGTCGCATATTCGGCGCGGAAGGCCCACCGGCTCTTTCAGATATCCGCAACCGCCCAGACAGCCGAGGACAACAAAGGCTAGCACGAGGGATTTGCGGGTTTGGCGATTGCCAAGAAGCGCTGATCTTTTCAAAACAGGAAATACCGCTGCGCCATCGGCAGCACGGTCGCCGGCTCGCAGGTCAGCAACTCGCCGTCGGCGCGCACCTCGTAGGTTTCCGGATCGACCTCGACGTGAGGCGTGGCGTCGTTGAGCAC
>NZ_RZOT01000422.1:0-5473 GCF_003999085.1 Mesorhizobium sp. M4A.F.Ca.ET.090.04.2.1 | reverse complement strand
GCACATGGCCCGCCGGATGAAAGCTGACCGACACGCCGTTGAGGTCGATCGTCTCGCCGAGGACGGCAGCCTGCGTGGTCCCGGCAAAATCCTCGCCATAGCGCAACGCCATGATGTCGAGCGTCTGCCGGGTCGCGAGCACCGAGCCGTGGCCGGAGCGCGCATGGTCGGAGTGGCCGTGCGTGATCAGCGCGCGTTCCACCGGCCGCACCGGGTCGATGAAGAAATCGCCGGGCGGGCAGTAGAGGCCCTCGGGGCGGGGCTTGAGCAGGTCGCTGGCGCGCATGGCTTCAAGATAGTGGCTAAATCCGGCGCGGGAAGCCTGTTGCCAGAGACTGCTGACTCATCCTACAGCCAGCCGCCGGTCCGATCACCGGTGGGATCCTTGCACCATGAAACCGTTCCAGGCCTCGTCCGGCGACCTGACCGCCGACCGCCGCGCCGACTTCGCCGAGATGCTCGGCGCCTCCGGCGATCCCACTGCTGCGGCGGAGCTGCTGCTCGGCGCGCTGGAGCTGGCGCCCCAATGGTCGGCCGGCTGGTTCCGCCTCGGCGAGATGCAGGAAGCCGCCGGCCAGCCCGATCAGGCCGCGCAGGCCTGGGCGATGGCGTTGCGGCTGGAGCCGGCGGACCGGCTGGGCGCCGCGCTGAAGCTGCAACTCGCCGGCAAGGCGCCGACGGCCGCGGCTCCGCCCAGCGCTTTCGTCGAGACGCTGTTCGACCACTATGCCGAGAGCTTCGAGGAGATGCTCGTCAACAAGCTCGGCTACCGGATGCCCGAATTACTCGACCAGGCCATTCGATCGGTCCGGCCACGGCGCTTATCGCTGGCACTCGATCTCGGCTGCGGGACCGGCCTGATGGGCGAAAGGCTGCGGCCGATCGTCGACCGGCTCGAGGGCTACGACATCTCCGCCGCCATGCTGCGGAAGGCGCGGGCCAAAGGCGTCTACGATCGACTCGTCAAGGCCGACCTGCAGGATCTTGTCTACGCCGGTCCCAAAGCCGACCTCGTGGTCGCGGCCGACGTCTTCATCTATGTCGGCGCGCTTGAGGGCATTGTGAGGACAGTCGCCGGCATGCTTGCCGAGGATGGGTTGTTTGCGTTCTCTGTCGAGACGCTGACCGACACGGAACCGGCCGGCGGCGATAGCTTCGCGCTGCGGCCGTCACGCCGCTACGCGCATTCCGAGGCCTATGTGCGGATCGTCCTGGCCGCTAACGGACTTTCCGTCCGGTGGCTTCAACGCACGGTCATCCGGCACGACCGCCGCGAGCCAATAGATGGCCTGGCCGTGGTGGCGGGCAAATCACCAACGCTGTGATCCCCCTCTGTCCCCGCCGAGCTCCGTTTGCTGCGAAAAAGCCCGAATCGCGTGTCGGGGTTGCGCTGGGCGGATACCGAAAAGAGAGGAAGATACCATGCGCTGGAAGATCATGGTTTTGGCCTCGTGCCTGGCAACGGCCGGCTGCGTCGGCGGCACCTCAATGTCGGAACGCCAGGACGAGGACGTGCAGTCCTCGCTGCAATACGACAACGTGCCTTGCGATCAGCTGATTGCCCAGCGCAACGCCCTGGCCGAGCAAAGCCAACTGCCGACAACGGCTAAGACGACCTTCTCCAATCCGGCCATGGGCTTCGGCCCGTTCACACCGGATATGCGTTCGAAGGCCAGGCGCGATGCCGACAAGGCGGCAGGCCAGATCGACGCCATGAACCGATCGATCGAACGCCGGGACTGCGGCAAGCCGGCGAAGAAGAACAAGTTCGAGCTGCCCGGGTCGAAACCTTCCTGAGGATTTAGTAGCCGGCCTCGCGGTCGACGACATTGTCGAGCTTCTGGCCGCGCTCGTACGCCGCCATCTGCCGCAGCATGATCGGCACCAGATGCACGGGATCCGAGGTCGCCGCCGCGTGCGGCGTCACGAACACTTTCGGATGCGCCCATAGCGGGCTGGTCTTCGGCAGCGGCTCGACCTCGAACACGTCGAGGCTCGCCTCCTTCAGCGTGCCGTCGTCCAGCGCGCGCAGGATGTCGGCGTCCTTCTGCAGGCGTCCGCGTCCGGCATTGATCAGCACCGAGCCGCCGAGGCCGTTGCGCCTGCGCAGCTCCTTCAGGAGACTGTAGCTGACGATGCCTTGCGTCTGGGCCGTCAGCGGCAACAGCACCACCAATATGTCGGTGGCGTTGAGGAAGGGGATCAGCCCGGCCTCGCCCGCATAGGTGGAAACACCTTTCATCGGCCGCTCGGAGCGCGACCAGCCATTGACCGCGAAGCCGAGCGACAGCAACACCGATGCCGCGGCGCGGCCGAGATTGCCGAGCCCCATGATGCCGACCGAGATGTCGCCGGCCGGGCGCTGCGGCGGCTCGTGCCAGGTCTTCTTCTTCTGCTGCGCCTGATAGAGCATGCCCTGGCGGTGATGGTCGAGCACGCGCCAAATCACGTACTCGGTCATGTATTGGGTGAGGTTGTCGGCGACTACCTTGACGATCGGCACGTCGGGCAGGCCGGGATCGGCGAAGATGTGGTCGACGCCGGCGCCGATCGAGAAGATGGCGCGCAGATTGGGCAGGGACGAAAGTAGATTGGCCTTCTGCTTCCACACCACCGCATAGGTGATCGAAGGATCGCTGGCGCCGTCCGGCTCCAGCACCACCTCGCGCTCGGCCGAGAGCAGCTCGCGCCAACGCTGCGGATGAAAGCCGGTGACGGCAAGCAGGACGCGGCCCTTTTCCATGTGCGGATTTTTCTTCCCAGTCATTTCAGTTCTGGCCTTGGGCTCAACCTACTCGCTGACCACACCGGTCGGTGCCGTCTCGATCCGGAATGCGGCCGAGATCAGCGCCCGAGTATAGTCCGTTTGCGGGCTGCCAAAAATCTGTTCTGACGGCCCGGTTTCGACGATCTGGCCATTGCGCATGACGATGACGTCGTTGGCAAGCGCGCGGATGACTTTCAGGTCGTGGCTGATGAACAGATAGGCGAGATCATGCTTGGCCTGCAGGTTGCGCAACAGGTCGACGACCTGCGCCTGCACGCTCATGTCGAGCGCCGAGGTCGGCTCGTCCAGCATGACGAAGCGCGGGTTGAGCACCATGGCGCGGGCGATGGCCACGCGCTGGCGCTGGCCGCCGGAGAATTCATGCGGGTAGCGGTTGCGCGTCTCGGGATCGAGACCGACCTCCTTCAGCACGTCGACGACCTTGTCGTCGCGCTGGTCGGGCGTGAGCTTCGGCTCGTGGATCCTCAGTCCTTCCTCGATGATCTCGGCGATCGACATGCGCGGGCTGAGCGAGCCGAATGGATCCTGGAAGACGATCTGCAACTCGCGCCGGAGCGGCCGCATGGCATTGAAGGAGAGCTGGTTGATGTCGCGCCCGTCGAACTGGATGGTTCCGGTCGACGAGATCATCCTGGCCAGCGCCAGCCCAAGCGTCGTCTTGCCCGAGCCGGATTCGCCGACCACGCCGAGCGTCTGGCCGGCGCGCACGGTGACGTCGATGCCGTCCACCGCCTTCACATTGTCGACGGTGCGGCGGAAGAAGCCGCGCCTGATCGGGAACCAGACCTTGATGTCCTTCCCCGTCATCACCGCCTTGGCGTCCGCGTTGGCGGCAGGCGGCTTGCCTTTGGGCTCGGCCGCCAGCAAGTGCTTGGTATAGGCATGCTGCGGGTTGGCGAAGATGTCCTTGGTCGGGCCGCTCTCGACGATCTTGCCCTTGGTCATCACGCAGACTCGGTCGGCGATCTTCCGGACGATGCCGAGATCATGGGTGATAAACAGCATCGACATGCCCTTGCGGGCTTTCAGTTTGGCTAGCAGTTCGAGGATCTGCGCCTGCACGGTGACGTCGAGCGCGGTCGTCGGCTCGTCGGCAATCAAAAGCTCCGGCTCGTTGGCCAGCGCCATGGCGATCATGACGCGCTGGCGCTGGCCGCCGGACAGCTGGTGCGGATAGGCGTCGAGTCGCTTTTCCGGCTCGCGGATGCCGACCTCGTTGAGCAGTTCCAGCGTGCGGGCGCGGGCCTGCCGGTCGCCAAGCCCCTGGTGCAGCTTCAGCACCTCGACGATCTGCTGCTCAATCGTATGCAGCGGATTGAGCGAGGTCATCGGCTCCTGGAAGATCATGGTGATCTTGTTGCCGCGCACGCGCCTCAGCGCCCGCTCGTCCATGGACAACAGGTCGGCGCCCTGGAACAGGATCCGACCCGACGGGTGGCTGGCTGTCGGATAGGGCAGCAGTTTCAGCACCGACAGCGCCGAGACCGACTTGCCGGAACCGGACTCGCCGACCAGCGCCACCGTCTCGCCCTTGGCGATGTCGAAGGCGATATGGTCGACGGCCAGCGACTGCTTGCCGCCTTGCGCGAAGGCAACGCTCAAATCGCGAATGGAAAGCAGGGGCTCGCTCATTTGAACGTCTTGCGCGGATCGAAGGCGTCGCGCGTCGCCTCGCCGACGAAGACCAGCAGCGACAACATCAGCGAGATGACGATGAAGGCGGAGATGCCGAGCCACGGCGCGTTGAGGTTGCGCTGCGCCTGTTTCAGCATTTCGCCGAGCGAGGCCGAGCCCGGCGGCAGGCCGAAGCCGAGATAGTCGAGCGAGGTCAATGTCGAGATCGAGCCTGAAAGCAGGAAGGGCAGGAAGGTCAGCGTCGCCACCATGGCGTTGGGCAGAAGGTGGCGGAACATGATGGTCAGGTTGGGCACGCCAAGAGCGCGCGCGGCGTTGACATATTCGAAGTTGCGGGCGCGCAGGAACTCGGCCCTGACCACGCCCACCAGCGCCACCCAGGAGAACAAGAGCATCAGGCCGAGCAGGATGAAGAAGCCGGGCGGCAGGATGGCGGCCACGATGAGGAGCAGATAAAGCACCGGGATCGCCGACCAGATCTCGATGAAGCGCTGGAACAGAAGGTCTGTCCAGCCGCCGAAATAGCCCTGCATGGCGCCGGCCGCCACGCCGATCAGCGACGACCCCACCGTCAGGATCAGGCCGAACAGGACGGAGATCCTGAAGCCGTAGATAAGCCGCGCCAGCACGTCCCGCGCCTGGTCGTCGGTACCCAGCCAGTTCCAGTTGCCGACCGAGCAGTCCGGATCGGCGGCGCCTTGCGGGTATTGATTGCAGAGCGTCTTCTTGTCGTAGAGCCAGGACGGCTTGGTCGGTGCCGCCTCGGGAATGGCGTTGTTGACCGTCTGGTAGGAGTAGCGCACCGGCGGCCAGATCATCCAGCCATTGGCGTTGATCTCGTCCTGGATGACGGGGTCGCGATAATCGGTAACGGCATAAAAGCCGCCGAATTTCTCTTCCGGATAGGCGATCAGCACCGGAAACAGGATCTCGCCCTTGTAGGAGGCGATGATAGGCTTGTCGTTGGCGATGAACTCGGAAAACAGCGACAGCACGAACAGGATGAGAAAGATCCACAACGACCAGAAGCCGCGCCGGTTCGACTTGAAG
>NZ_RZOT01000421.1:0-5475 GCF_003999085.1 Mesorhizobium sp. M4A.F.Ca.ET.090.04.2.1 | reverse complement strand
CTTTTGGCGATCGCCTGGCTCAACCCGCGCGCCATCTCCTATTTCGGCTTCACCCTGATGCTCAACCTGGCGATCCCGATCGCCCTGGCCACGATCGCGCAGATGTTCGTTATCGCCGGCAATGAGCTCGACCTCTCGATTGGCACCTTCGTCGGCTTTGTCGGCTGCGTCACGGCGACCTGGCTGAAGGATGCGCCGCTGATCGGTGTGGCGGTGCTGCTGGGCTCGATCGGCGTCTATGCGCTGCTCGGCGCGCTGATCCACCTGCGCAACCTGCCCTCGATCGTGGTGACGCTGGGCATGAGCTTCGTCTGGCAGGGCCTCGCCATCCTCGTCCTGCCGAAGCCCGGCGGCAAGGCACCTGACTGGCTGTTGTCGCTGATGGCCTTCAAGCCGCCTCTCATTCCGTTCCCGATCATCGCCGCGCTGGTGATCGCGGCGGTGGTGCATGTCGGCCTGATGCGCACATCCTATGGCGTCATCCTGCGCGGCTCCGGCGGCAATGCGGCGGCGCTGCGGCGCGCCGGCTGGTCGCTGCTCAAGACCAGGATCGTGCTGTTCGCGCTGACAGGACTGTTCGGGGTACTCTCCGGCATGGCGCTGATCGGCATCACCACCTCGGCCGACGCCAATATCGGCAACGGCTACACGCTGCTGTCGATCGCCGGCGTCATCCTCGGCGGCGGCGAATTCGTCGGCGGCCGGGTGTCGCCGATCGGCGCCGTCATCGGCGCGCTGACGCTGGCGCTCGCCGCCTCGCCGCTGTTGACCTTCATGCACATCCCGCCCGACTGGCAGGTGGCGGCCAACGGCGCCATCCTGATCATCGTGCTGGCGGCGCGGGTGCTGATCAGCCGCAGGGAGAGGTGAGCGATGGCCTCGCTGCGAATGCTGCTGGCCAAACCGTGGACCTGGTCCTTCATCGGCGCAGCCGTGGTGTGGCTGGCGACCATCGTCTTCACCGGCGGCTATGGTGCCGGCGGCATGATCACGGCGGCACTTTCGCTGGCCGTCTTCACCGTCATCGTCGGCGTCGGCCAGATGTTCGTCATCACGCTCGGACCCGGCAATGTCGACCTGTCGCTGCCGGCCAATATCGGGCTTGCCAGCGCGGTCGCCATGAAAGTGATGGACGGCAATGATTCAATGATCGCGGTCGGGCTGATCGCGGCGCTCGCCACCGGGGCTGCGATCGGCGCGGCCAACTATCTGCTGATCTGGGCGCTCCGCATCCCGCCGATCATCGCAACCCTGTCGGCGAGCTTCATCATACAGTCGATTGACATCAGCTATGGGCGCGGGCTGCAGATCAAGCCGCCGCCGGGTTTCGCCGACTTCACCAACTGGCAATTCCTCGGCATCCCGGTGCTGGCGATGCTGACGGTACTCTTCACCATCGGCGCGGCAACGTCGCTGCAGCGCATGATCTACGGCCGCTCGGTGCTGGCGATCGGCCAGAACATCCGCGCCGCCTGGCTCGCCGGCGTCAATGTCGGCCGCATCCGCTTCCTCACCTACACGCTGTCCGGCGCGCTCGGCGGTATCGACGGGGCGCTGCTCGCCGGCTATTTCCGCGGCGCCAATGTCGACATCGGCAACGAATACCTGCTCGCCTCGATCGCCGTCGTCGTCATAGGCGGCACCTCGGTCGCCGGCGGCAAGGCCAATGTGCCCGGCGTCTGGGGCGCTGGCCTGTTCCTGGTGCTGCTGCTCACCATGCTCAACACGTTCGGCGTCAGCGCCGGCGTGCGGCTGGTGCTGACCGGACTGATCATCGTCGGGGTGATAACGGCGGCAGGTGGAGAGAAGGCGCTGCGGTGATATCCAGGTGAGGCCGGCCTGCAAATGGCGGCTTCCTGCGCTTCCGGTGCTCACGTACTTCACCTACGTTCCGCTCCGGTTCGCACCCAGTTTGGTCGCTTCGCGGCCGTCCGACTCCGGCTGACCGAATATCGGCGGAGTTCGTCAGATCGTTTGGTGTTGCCTTCTTCAGCGCGCTGTCGCGGCTTGTCCAGACAAGCATTGTGCCAGCGATACCATCAGGTTCCCATTCGCGGCGCGGCCTAGTAAACCCGTCGTGATCGCAGCCGGTCTCGGGAGGTTCCGCTTGTCCAATTCTGTCAACGTCGCAAACGAGAACGGCGTGGCGGTGGTCATAATCGACAACCCGCCGGTCAACGCGCTCAGCTTCCACGTCCGCGAGCCACTCCACGCGGCGCTGGCCGCGCTGCGCGACGATGCCACCGTCAGGGCCATCGTGATCGTGTGCGCCGGGCGGACTTTCGTCGCCGGAGCGGACATCACCGAATTCGGCAAGCCGGTGCAGCAGCCGGAGCTGCGCGCCATTGTGGCGCTTCTGGAAACCATCGCCAAGCCGACGGTCGCCGCCATCCATGGCACGGCGCTGGGCGGCGGGCTCGAGCTGGCGCTAGGCTGCCATTTCCGCGTCGCCGACGCCGGCGCGAAACTCGGCCTGCCGGAGGTGAAGCTCGGCCTGCTGCCGGGCGGCGGCGGCACGGTACGGCTGCCGCGCCTGGTCGGCGCGGCGAAGGCGCTCGGCATGATCGTTTCGGGAACGCCGATTTCGGCTGGCGAAGCAAAAGCCGCGGGCCTCGTCGATGCTGTCTTCGACGGCGATCTGATCGCCCAGGCGGTCCGGTTCGCCGGCGAGGCGGCCGCCAAAGGCGGGTCGTTCGCGCCGGTGCGCGAACGCAGGGACCGCGTTGCCGAAACGGACCTTGCAGCCTTCGACCGTCAGGCGGCCGAGCTTGCCAGGAAAGCGCGTGGGCTGGAGGCTCCGCTTGCCTGCGCCGAAGCCGTGCGCAATGCGATCACGCTGCCGTTCGATGAGGCGCTGGCGGCGGAGCGCGCGCTGTTCGTGAAGCTCGTTGCCGGCGACCAGTCGCGCGCGCAGCGGCATCTGTTCTTCGCCGAACGGGAAGCGGCCAAGATACAAGGCAAGGACGTCACCCGCCGCAAGATCGCCCGCGTCGGCATCATCGGCGCCGGCACGATGGGCGGCGGCATCGCGATGGCCTTTGCCAATGGCGGCTTTCCGGTGACCTTGCTCGAAACCGGCGAGGAGGCGCTGCAACGGGGCCTCGCAATGATCGAGAAGAACTACGCGGTCTCGGTCGGCCGTGGCTCGCTGACGGAAGAGGCCAGGCAGCAACGGCTTGGCCTGTTCAAAGGCAGCACCGACTATGCCGACCTTGCCGATTGCGACCTGGTAATAGAGGCGGTGTTCGAGGACATGGCGGTCAAGAAGGTGGTGTTCGGCAAACTCGACGCGGTGGCCAGGCCGGGCGCGATCCTTGCCACCAACACCTCCTATCTCGATGTCGACGAGATCGCCGCCTCGACGTCGCGGCCGCAGGATGTGCTCGGCATGCATTTCTTCTCGCCGGCCAATGTCATGAAGCTCTTGGAAATCGTGCGCGCCGATAGGACCGCGCCCGACGCGCTGGCGACGGTTGCGGAGCTAGCGCGGCGCATCGGCAAGGTGCCGGTCGTCGTCGGCGTCTGCCACGGCTTCGTCGGCAATCGCATGCTGTCCGCACGCGGCGCGGAAAACGAGTTCCTGCTGCTCGAAGGGGCGACGCCCGGCCAGGTCGACAAGGCGTTCACCGATTTCGGCTGGCCGATGGGGCCGTTCCAGATGGGCGATCTCGCCGGCCTCGACATCGGCTGGCGCAACCGCAAGGCGCGCGGCCAGACGGCGGTGATTGCCGACACGCTCTGCGAGCAGGGCCGTTTCGGCCAGAAGACCGGCAGGGGCTGGTATCGCTATGAAAGCGGCTCGCGCGAGCCCGTCCCTGATCCCGAGGTCGAGGAATTGATCCGCGCCAAGGCAGCCGAGCCTGGCATCGCCCGGCGCGAAATCGGCGCCGACGAGATCATCGAGCGCACGCTCTATCCGCTGGTCAACGAAGGCGCGAGGATCCTCGAGGAAGGCATTGCGGTGCGGGCGTCGGACATCGATGTCGTCTGGGCGAACGGTTACGGCTTTCCCATCGGCAAGGGTGGGCCGATGTTCTGGGCTGGCCTCGAAGGGGCTGCGAAGATCGTCGAGCGGCTGGAGCATTGGCATAGGCGGACCGGCCGGGCGATCTTCGAGCCGGCGCCGGTGCTGAGAAGGTTCGCGGAGACGGGGTCATGGCAAGTCCCGTAAACGGCTCAACGTCGCGTTCCTTCGCATCCAAGCACATCAAATTTGACCATGTGGACAAAACTCAGACACCGTTCCATAGTCCAGCGTCTGACATTCCTGAGAACGGCCGGCTCGACACGGCTGTCAACCAGAGGGGCACTTCCATGAAAGACGATCCTAGCAAAATTGAACGCGCCGGCTTGTCTCGGCGCACCGTGCTGGAACTCGGCGCGCTTGGGCTGGCAGCGGCGGTGCTGCCGAATGCCGCCTTAGCCAAGGACAAGAAGCTGAAGGTGGCGGCGATCTTCGCCACGCCGATCGAGGAGCCGTGGGACAACCAGATCCACGTCGCCCTGCAGAAGGCCGAGAAGGAGCTCGGCATCGAATACAAATGGTCGGAAAAGGTGCAGACCGCCGACTTCAGCCGCGTGATGCGCGAATATGCGCAGGGCGGCTACCAGCTGGTGCTGGGAGATGCCTTCGCCGCCGAGCGCGAGTCGCGCCGCACGGCAAAACAGTTCCCGAAGACCGCATGGCTGTTCGGCTCCGGCGCCGGGCCGGCCGAGCCCAATTTCGGCGTCTTCGACAATTGGATCCACGAGCCGGCGTACCTTTCCGGCCTGATTGCTGGCAAGATGTCGAAGTCCGGCACCGTCGGCGCGGTGGCGGCGATGGGCATTCCGGAAGTGAACCGGCTGGTCAACGCCTTCTTCGCCGGCGCCAAGGAGGTCAACCCGAACATCAAGAAGAAGGTCGCCTTCATCGGCTCCTTCTTCGATCCGCCGAAGGCCAAGGAAGCCGCCGTGGCGCAGATCGACGCTGGCGTCGACGTGATCCATGCCGAGCGCTTCGGCGTCATCGAGGCGGCGGTGGAGAAGAAGATCCTCGCCATCTCCAACATGTCCGACCAGTCGAGCCTCGGCCCGGATACGGTGATCACCGGGCCGGTGTGGGACATGTACCCGACGGTCGAGCAGGCGATCAAGCTGGTCAAGGCGGGTGTCTTCACCGCGCAGGACTATGGCGATTTCTCGCGCATGGCCAAGGGCGGTTCGTTCCTGGCGCCGTATCACAAGTTCGACAAGACGCTGCCGGCCGAGGTCAAGGACCTGGTCGAGAAGAAGAAGGCCGAGATCCTCGAAGGCAACTTCCGCGTCGACGTCGACGAGAACACGCCGGTCTCGGATTGAGGCCGGCTTATCCCCCCTCGAGGGGAGGGTGGCCCGCAGGGCCGGGAGGGGTCGCCCGCGACGCGCTCCATCTTGCTAAGTCATAGGTCGAGGCGGTTGAGGGGACCCCTCCCGGCCCTGCGGGCCACCCTCCCC
>NZ_RZOT01000420.1:0-5480 GCF_003999085.1 Mesorhizobium sp. M4A.F.Ca.ET.090.04.2.1 | reverse complement strand
GCGAGGGGTGAGCGAGCATCCATTCGATGCCGACCGAGCCCGAGCCCGCGCCGACATCCCACAGCAGCTCGCCGCGTCGGGGCCCGAGTGCCGACAGCGTCATGGCGCGGACCTCGCGCTTGGTGATCTGGCCGTCATGCTCGAACAGGTGGTCGGCAAGGCCCGACGTCAGCGGCAGGATGCGGGCATCCGGCGTCGATTCAACTTCCAGCGCCAGTACGTTGAGCGGACTGATGTTCTTGAGATCGAAGCCGTCGGCGCGTGCGCTTCGGCGTGCTTCATCCGGTCCGCCGAGCGCTTCAAGGACCGTCAACCGCGAGGGACCGAAGCCGAGTTCGTCGAGCAGCCCGGCGATCGCTGCCGGCGCATCGCCGTCGGATGTCAGCGCAAGGATGCGCGCGCCAGGGTGGAGGAGGGGGCGGATAAGGTCGATCGCGTGGCCGTGGAGCGAGATCGCCTCGACATCCTGCAGCGCCCAGCCCAGCCGGGATGCCGCTAACGAAAGCGATGAAGGCGCCGGCAGCACCCGCATTTGCTTGGGTTTCACCTTGCGCGCCAGCGTGACACCGACGCCGTGGAAGAACGGGTCGCCGGAAGCGAGCACGCAGACATTCTTCCCGGCCAGCGCCAGCACGTCGCGCATCTCGGCGTCGAACGGCGTCGGCCATTGGCGGGCCTCGCCCCTGGCCAGGGCTGCGACGAGCGCGAGGTGTCGCTTGCCGCCGAAGATGAATTCGGCTTGCGCTAGGTGCTGCTTGGCCTCGTCGCCGAGACCCGCTACACCGTCCTCGCCGATGCCGACGACCGTTAGCCATTTTGGCGTGAGCTTGGCGCCGCGCGGACCCTTAGCAGGCATGATGACCCACCGCATCCTGATCCTTGGCGGCACCACCGAAGCCCGGCAACTGGCGGGAAAGCTCGCCGCGCGCGCCGATCTCTCGGTCACGCTTTCGCTGGCCGGCCGCACCGAAAGCCCTGTCGCGCAAGGCGTGCCGGTGCGAAGCGGCGGCTTCGGTGGCGCGGAGGGACTGGCGACCTATCTCGACCAGGAAAAGGTCGAGCTGCTGATCGATGCCACACATCCCTATGCGGCGCGCATCTCCGCGAATGCCGCCGAAGCGGCCAGGCAGGCCGGCGTGCCGATCCTCGCCTTGCGCCGTCCGGGCTGGGAGCCCGTGGCCGGTGACCGCTGGACGCTGGTCGACAGCGCGGCCGAGGCGGCGAGGGCGCTCGGCACGGCGCCGCGCCGCGCCTTCCTGGCGATCGGCAGACAGGAGGCCAGCGCTTTCGAGGCGGCACCGCAGCACCGTTATCTCATTCGCAGCGTCGACCCCGTCGAGCCTAAACTGGGTGTGCCCGACGCGATCTATCTGCTGGCGCGCGGGCCGTTTCCGGAAGCGGAGGAACGCGCGCTGCTCGAAAAGCACGGCATTGATGCCGTCGTGTCCAAGAACAGCGGCGGCGGGGCGACCTACGGCAAGATCGCCGCGGCGCGCGCCTTCGGCATCGAAGTGGTCATGGTCCGTCGGCCGCCCGTGCCGGACGTTCCGTCGGCCGAGACCGTCGATCAGATGGCCGCCAAGGTCGATCATCTTTTCGCGCCCGTTGCCGAGCGTGGCGTGTAGACCAGCGACGGCTTGTCGCCACGCCGGATGATCCTCGTTTCCGGCGAGCCGATGATGATGCAGGTGGCCATGTCGGCCTTTTCCGCATCGGCATCCGCAAGCAGATGCACGTCGATACGTTCGTCCGGCCGGCCGGCGGCGCGGCCGAAGATGACCGGCGTGGTGCCGGGCAGGATCGCTTTCAGGCATTCGAAGGCGCGGCCGAGCTGCCAGGGGCGCGCCTTGCTGATCGGGTTGTAAAGCGCAATGACGAAGCCGGCGCCGGCGGCAGCCAGCAAGCGCAGCTCGATCAACTCCCATGGCTTCAGATTGTCGGAGAGCGAGATGGCGCAGAAATCGTGGCCGAGCGGTGCGCCGATGCGGGCGGCGACCGCAAGCATGGCGGTGACGCCGGGAACGACCGCAAGGTCGACCGCGCGCCATTCCGTCGGGCCGGCCTCGATCGCTTCGCAGACCGCTGCCGCCATGGCGAACACGCCGGGGTCGCCGCCGGACACGACAGCAACGTTATGGCCCTCGGCGGCCTTGGCCAGAGCTTCGTTGGAGCGGGCAAGCTCCTCGCGGTTGTCGGATGCGATGCGGGTCTGGTCCGCTCTCAACTCCAGCCGGTCGAGATAGGGCTTGTAGCCATAGAAGAAGGAAGCCTCCGCCACGGCGCGTCTTGCCTCCGGCGTAACCTGGTCGGCATTGCCGGGGCCGAGACCGATGACGGTGAGACGGCCGCTCATGCCTTTGCTCCGGGGCGGGCGGACCAGCCGGCGACCAGCACGATGGCGAAGTAGGGCGCCTTGTCGTCCGGCTTGTCGGCTAGCCGCATCGAGACGCTGCCCGGCATGGAGCCGCGCTCGACATAGACGGCTTTCGCAAGCTTGCCCGTCGCCTGCAGCGCGCGCCGGATCTTGGGCAGGTTGCGGCCGACCTTCATGATCACCGCTGCGTCGGTGTCGGCCAGCCGCCGCGTCAGCTCGAACTCGCTCATCGTGCCCGGCAGGACAGTCAGTACGTCGTCGCCCTGGACGATAGGCAGGCCGGTCGCCGACCAGCAGCCGGACATGGCGGTGACGCCGGGGATGACCTCGGTCGGGAAGCGATGCGCGAGGCGAACGTGCAGGTGCATGTAGGAGCCGTAGAACAGCGGGTCGCCTTCCGACAGCACCGCCACCATCCTGCCGGCGGCAAGATGTTCCGCGACCGCCTCCGCCGACTGCGCGTAGAAATCGGCGATCTGCGAACGGTAGTCGTCGTGATCCTTGTCGATCTCGGTCGTCACCGGATAGAGCAGCGGCAGCTCGATCATGTCCGGCCGGAAGCGGGCCTCGACGATGGCGCGCGCATTGCTGTTGTTGCCGCGCTTGGCGAAATAGGCGACGACGTCGGCCTCTGCCAATGCCCGCGCAGCCTTGAGCGTCAGTAGCTCGGGATCGCCGGGACCGGTGCCGACGCCGACGAGGCGGCCTTTTACAATCGCGTTCACAGGCCGGGCCTCGCCAATGCGTTGAGGGCAGCGGCGGTCATGGCGCTGCCGCCCAGCCTGCCGCGCACGATGGCGTAAGGCACGCCATAGGAATTCTCGGCCAGCGCGTCCTTCGATTCGGCGGCCCCGACGAAGCCGACCGGCATGCCGATGATCGCCGCCGGCTTCGGCTCGCCGTCGCGCAGTTTTTCCAGCAGATAGAAGAGCGCCGTTGGCGCGTTGCCGATGGCGACGACCGAGCCGGCGATGCGCTCGCCCCAGAGGTCGATTGCCGCGGCCGAGCGGGTGTTGCCGATTTCTTTCGCGATCTCATGCGTACGCGGATCGCGCAGCGTGCAGATCACCTCGTTGCCGGCCGGCAGGCGAGCGCGGGTCACGCCATGCGAAACCATCTCGGCGTCGCAGAAGATCGGCGCGCCTGCGGCAAGCGCCGCGCGCGCCGCATCCACGAAACCGCTGGAGAAGACGAAATGGCTGGCGGCCTCGACCTGGCCGCAGGCATGGATCATGCGGATCGCAACATCGGCCTCGGCGTCCGAGAAGCGCGACAGGTCGGCCTCGGCGCGGATGATGGCGAAGGAGCGCTCATAGATCGCCGTGCCGTCGTGGATGTAGTCGTAGGCCGCCATGCTCATTCCTGTCGGTAGATTTCGGCGATGCCGGCCGCGCCAAGCCTTGTGAGGCAAGCCGCGGCGGTTTCGCCTCGATGTCGTTGCGCGCGGATCGCTGCAAGGATGCCGCCTATGCCGCGCGCGGCGTCATAGCCCGGCCTGTATCCGGCAGGAAGAGCCTTTGCCGTCCCGCCAACGACAAGTCCGGCTCCGTTTTCGTCGCCGACCAGTGTGAGGGCGGCCAAGCCGGGATGCGCGCAGCCTTTGGCGCAGCCGGAAACGTGCAGGCTGAGCGAGGCGTCGAGGAGGTCGCTGTTTTGCGCCGCGATGGTTTCGGCGATGGCTCGGGTGGCGATGCGGCCGGAGGCGCAGGCCGGTGTGCCGGGGCAGGCAGCGATGCGGGTTCGCGGATCGGCGGCGTCGGTGACGAAGCCGAGGGCGGCGGCGGAGGTTTGCAGCGAGGTGCCGGCGGATGGGGCGAGGCCAAGGAAGAGCATGGCGCGGCCGGGGGACAGGCGGATCTCGGTCACGCCGAGATCCGAGGCTTGGCCGGCGAGATCGATGAGATTCCGTGCCGGCATGCTGCCGAAGGGTAGGCCGATGCCGAGGGCTTGGCCATTCGCGAGATCAAAGATGCCGATGGGGGAGCGGGCTGGCGCAGGATGGCGCTCTACGGCGCCCCCCTCTGTCCTGCCGGACATGTCCGGCAGGACAGAGGGGGGCGCGAAGGAATGCCAGCCTGCGAGAGAGGCCAGCTGTCGCTCCGACAAATCCCGCGCATGCGCCTCGCGACCCCTTTCGGCGACCATCCGGAGAGCAGCCACCGTGATATCCCGGGCCAAATCTGCTTCGACCACCGCAAGGGGCGTCGCGCTTCCGCCATCACCGGAAACCGATACCCTCCAAAGAATTTCGTCCTCAGCCTGTACCGCGCTTAGCCGTATGTCGGCCGTCACCGCGTCCATCGTCAGTTGCCCACCGCCGTCGATCACCACCGAAACCTTCGGTCCCAGCCGTGGCGTCAGCCCGGCCTCTTCAACGGCCGCCCTGATCCGCTCGGCGAGCGGGCGCGGATCGGCAACCTCCTGTGGGTCAATACCCGCCAGTGGCCCGGTCTCGACCGGCACGCCCGTGCGCACGGCAATCCCCAGCGCATCCACTTCGGCGGCCAGCAGGCGCGCGCTTTCCGCCGTCAGGCCACGGATCTGCAAACTGCCGCGCGCGGTCACCTCCATGATACCGTTGCCGTGGCGCAAGGCGGATTCGCCGAGTCCGATCAAAAGCTTCGGTGGCATTCCTCCAGCGACCGGGTTGAGCCGCACCAGCAGTCCGTCGCCGGTCTGCATCGGCGTGCTGAGGGCAGGGCAGGCGCCACGGCGGGAGAAGGCGTTCATGCCGCCACCCGCTGGGCTTCGGCGATCAGCGCGGCGAGATCGTCATCGATGGAGTTCCGCAAGGGGTGCCACAGGCCGCGCCGCCGCGCGGAGAGGAAGCGTTCCGCGATCACCTTCGCGGCGGCCGGGTTCTCGCGCAGGATGAAGGCGCGAACGTCCGCGTCGCCGAGATAGGCATCGTGCACCGCCTCGATCAGCGCGCCCGATATGGCATGCGTGGTCTCGGCAAAGCCGACGAGGCGGTCGACGGTCTCGGCGAACTCCGAGGCGCCGCGCGGACCATGGCGCATCTGGCCGGCGATGAAACGCGGATTGACGGCGCGGGCGCGGACCACTCTGGCCACAGCTTCGCCCACCGAGCGCGGCTTCGGGTTCT
>NZ_RZOT01000041.1:0-17886 GCF_003999085.1 Mesorhizobium sp. M4A.F.Ca.ET.090.04.2.1 | reverse complement strand
GCATCAAGGTGTATGTCGAGCGGCTGGGCTAGAGCATGATCCCGCAAAGTGGGAACCGGTTTGCGGACAAGATCATGCTCCAACAAGAGACTTTTTCATGGACCCGTACGTCCTCAAGACATTGAACGAAGAGCGCCGCGCCCGCCGCGCGGCGATCCTGGTCACCGACCTCGGCGACGGCCGCGACCGCATCGTGCGCGAGGGCGATCCAGTCGCCGGCGAATTGGGCGAGGCGATCGCCAGGGCATTTCGTACCGGCAATTCCGGCTCGGTCGAGGCGGAAGGGCGCACCTTCTTCCTCAATGTGCATCTGCCGCAGCCGCGCCTGGTGGTGATCGGCGCCGTCCATATCAGCCAGGCGCTGGCGCCGATGGCCAGGATCGCCGGCTATCCCGTCGAGATCATCGACCCGCGCACCGCTTTCGCCACGCCGGAGCGCTTTCCCGATGTGGCGCTGCACGCCGAATGGCCGCAGGATGTGCTGGCGCGCCAGCCCCTCGACAGCTACACGGCGCTTGCCGCCGTCACCCACGACCCCAAGATCGACGATTTTGCATTGAAGGCAGCGCTCGACGCCAGGTGTTTCTATGTCGGCGCTCTCGGCAGCAGGAAGACGCACGCCAAGCGCGTGGAACGCCTGCTGGCGCTCGGTGCCAGCGCCGACCAGATCGCCCGCATCCATGCGCCGATCGGCCTCGATATCGGCGCGGCAAGTCCGGCCGAGATCGCCGTCGCGGTGCTGGCGCAGACCATCCACGCCTTCCGTTCGCGCGGCCTCGAAGCAAAAGGCGCCGTGGCGTGAAATTCGGTCCCGTTCCGATCGATGAGGCCGAGGGCGCGGTGCTGGCGCACGCCACAGAGGCCGGAGAGCGGCGCTTTCGCAAGGCGCACAGGCTGAGCGCCGATGACCTGTCGGTGCTGAAAGCGGCCGGCATTTCCGAGGTGGTCGCGGCCGTGCTGGCGCCCGACGATCTCGACGAGGACGCCGCGGCGGAACGGATCGCCGCCGGCATGAGCCATCGCAACGTGGAGGCCAGGCCCGCCGCGACCGGCCGGGTCAATCTCCACGCCAAGGCGGCCGGCGTCTTCACCGTCGACCGCGCGATGATCGACGCCATCAACGCCATCGATCCGACCATCACCATCGCCACGCTGGCGCAGCATGCGCCGGTCGAGAAAGGCCAGGTGGTGGCTACGGTCAAGATCATTCCCTTCGCCGTCGCCGGCAGCCTGGTCGATCGGGCGGCAAGGATCTGCACCGATGGTGAGATCTTTGCAGTCAACGCCTATCGGCCGATGCGGATCGGCGTCATCCAGACGATGCTGCCCGGCGTCAAACCGAGCGTGCTCGACAAGACGCTGCGCATCACCGAAGCGCGCCTGACGCGCTCGGGCAGCCATCTGACCGCCGAGCGCCGCACGCCGCACGAGGTCGCGCCCGTCGCGGAAGCGGCGACCTCGCTCGCCCGCGACAACGACATGGTGGTGATCTTCGGCGCCTCGGCGATGAGCGATTTCGCCGACGTCGTCCCGGCGGCGATCGAACACGCAGGGGGCAGCGTGGTCCGCGCCGGCATGCCCGTCGATCCCGGCAACCTGCTGGTGCTGGGCACGCTTGCCGGCAAACGCATCATCGGCGCGCCTGGCTGCGCCCGCAGCCCCAAGGAGAACGGCTTCGACTGGGTGCTCGACCGGCTGATCGCCGGCCTCGACGTGACGGCTGGCGATATCGCCGGCATGGGCGTCGGCGGGCTGCTGATGGAGATACCGACCCGGCCGCAGCCGCGTGAGCCGGCGACTGCGAGAGCCCGGCCGAAGGTCGAGATCGTGCTTCTGGCGGCGGGGCGCTCCAGCCGCATGGGCGGGCCGAACAAGCTGCTGGCACTGTTCGACGGCAAGCCGCTGGTGCGCCGCGCCGCCGAGAGAGCGCTGGGTTCCAGGGCGGCAAACACAATTGTCGTCACCGGCCATCAAAGAGAGCGGGTGCGCGGCGCGCTTTCCGGCCTCGATGTGATCCTGGCCGACAATCCCGATTTCGCCGACGGCCTGTCCTCGTCTCTCAAGGCGGGCATCGCCAGGGTTTCGGCCGAGGCCGCCGGCGCCATGATCGTCCTTGGCGACATGCCCGGCGTGTCCTCCGCCGATCTCGACCGGCTGATCGAAGCCTTCCGCAGATCCGGCGGCCGCTCGGTGGTGCGTGCCGCCCACGACGGCCGGCGCGGCAACCCGGTCCTGCTGCCTCGTTCGTTGTTTGGGGCCATCGCCCACCTCGAAGGCGACACCGGCGCGCGCCACCTGGTCGAAGCCGGGGGGCTTGATGTCGTCGATGTCGAGATCGGCAAGGCGGCCTCGGTCGATGTCGACACGCGCGAGGCGGTGGAAGGCGCCGGCGGTGTGCTGCAGGATTGACAAAGCGCGGCTGAAAAACGCATGCCTGCGGCATGGCCAATCGCTTTCAAGTCTCCCGCACCCTGTTAACCGCGATCGCTCTTTCGCTGTCCGCCGTTGATGCCGGCGCTCTCGAGCTAAAACCCTACAAGGACGATCTGTTCGCCTATCCGGCGACGCTGTCGTCCGGCGACAATGGCGCCTACACCGTCATCGACTATCGCGAGATGCGCGACATCAACCAGCGCGACGAGGTGCCGGAAAAGCGCGTCCATGGCGAATATACCGACACCGGCGTGCGCAAGCTGCAGCAGGACCTGTTGCTGAAGACCGACGCCGGCGATGTCAGGCATGTCGCCGTCGGCAAGACCGAGGGCGCCGGCATCATCGTGCTCTACCTGCACGGGCAGGGTGGCAGCCGAAAGCAAGGTGTCGACGACTTTACCTTCGGCGGCAATTTCAACCGCCTCAAGAATCTGATGGCCGCCAATGGCGGCCTCTATCTGTCGCCGGACTTCCCCGATTTCGGCGACAAGGGCGCCGCCCAGGTTGCGGCGCTGATCGATCACTACGCCGAGAAGTCCCCGGGCGCGAAGGTCTTCGTCGCCTGCGGCTCGATGGGCGGATCGCTGTGCTGGAAGCTTGCCGCGCGCAACGACACCGGACGACGCATCGACGGGCTGCTGCTGCTCGGTTCGCTGTGGGACGAGAGCTTTCTCGCCAGTCCAGCCTTCAGGCGCCATGTGCCCGTCTTCTTCGGTCAGGGCAGCAAGGACCCGGTATTTCCCGTGGAAAAGCAGGAAGCCTTCTTCCGCTCCATCATCGCCAGATCGAAAGCCTATCCGTATCCGACCCGCTTCGTCCGCTTCGAGACCGGCACCCATGGCACGCCGATCCGCATGACCGACTGGCGCGGCACGCTCAACTGGATGCTGTCCAAGGCGCCGTGACGTGATACCGGGATTGCCTCAGGGCGCGGTGTTGTAGTCGACCACGGTCTGCGGGTTCTGCTCGCCGTCGTATGATGCATCGACGTCGTACTGGACGAGGGAAAAATCACCGTTGCGGAACAGGTAGGTTCCCGACGACGAGGCATCGCCGACGCCGCGCCACTTGTTGAAGGTGGTGATGGTCTGGGTGGCGTCGTCATAGGTGGAGTTGACGGCCCAGCCTGTCGCCTGGAAGCCGACGACGTGCAGGCTCTCCACCTTGCCGTCGCTGTCGTTGTTCACGTAGCGGATGTCCATTTCGGGCTCGGCGAACTGCAACTGCCTAACGCCCGAGACGTCGTCGTAGATGTAGTAGATAGAGCTTTCATTGTAGGCGGCGGCCGAGCAGGCGAAATGGGCGAGCCGCGTTTCCCGCTCGGGGTCGCCTTCGGCAGCGCTCTTGTCCTTGTATTTGATCGAAAACAGCTCGGGCTCCTGCTCGAACAGCTCCTTGTCGCACTGGCCGGCATAGGTGGCGGCGAACGCCTTCTTCGCCTGCTCCAGCGCCTCGTCCTTCTTCGGCGGCGGCGGGCCGTCGCCGCAGCTTGCCGGCACGGCCTCTTCGAAATCGGCGGTCGACGGCTTCAGCGCGCCCTTGTCGATGAAGATCGGCTGGAACGGCGGTTCCTGGATCTGGCCGTTGACCTGGCGCAGCGTATAGCAGCCGGCAAAGACCTTGGCCTCGCCCTTCTTGTCGGTCGCCTGGATGGCGACCGGGACATTGTAGTAGATGCTGCCGGCCGCACCCTCGTCGGATACCGCGCCCGTCTTCACCTCGACCGTATCGGTGCCGTCATAGCCTTTGACGAACGCGTCGAAATCCTTTGCCGGCTTGGTATCGCCATAGTAGCCCCAGGCGCGGGCGAATTCATGCCGGTTGATGGCGCTGTAGAGCGAACGGATGACTGAAGCGGCATCCGAGCGGTCGTCGATGTAGGGTGGGTCGGCGGCGAGCGCCTGCTGGCCCGCCATGGCGATAGCGAAAAAAGTGGTCGCTGCAAGAAACGCGCGTCTCATCGGGATCCTCCACTCGAGGGAAACCTAGCATGGTGATTGCGGCGGCGCGGTGACGCTTGAAGAATCGCCTGTGGAAGCGCTAGCTCCCGTCGCTCGACTAGGAGAAAGCAACATGACGATTTCGATGTATGACGCCTCGGTGCCGGTGTTTTCGGCCAGGCTGAAATCACTCTCCAAGGTGCTGTCGCTGGCCGAACAGAACGCAGCCGATCGCAAGATCGACCCGCAGGTGTTTCTGACCGCGCGGCTGGCCCCCGACATGTTCGCGCTGACCAGGCAGGTGCAGATCGCCACCGATCACGCCAAGGGCGCGCCGTCGCGGCTCGCCGGCCGCGAAGTGCCGAAATACGAGGACAATGAGGCGAGTTTCGCCGACCTGCAGGTCCGCATCGCCAAGACGGTCGATCATCTGGCGACGTTTTCGGCAGCCGACCTCGATGGCTCGGCGGAGCGGACGATCGAACTCAGGCTGACCGGGCGCGAGATCTCGATGCCGGGCTCGCAATACCTGCTCTACGCCGCAATGCCCAACTTCTATTTCCACGTGACCACGGCCTACGACATCCTGCGGCACAATGGCGTGCCGCTCGGCAAGGCGGTTTTCCTTGGACGTTGAAAGTTTTGAGGTTTCCCGGTGCTGCCGGGAAACCTCTTGCTGGACAGACTCAGCGCGTGGACATTTCGCGCGCGATGCGCGGGAAATCGGCTGGCTTGATGCCGATGTCGGCGCGGTCGGCATTGCTCATTGAATGCAGCAGCGCCAAGGCTGCGCGGTAGCGCTGATGGTCCTGCGGCCGCGGCCGCGCGAACATTTCGGTGAAGAACCCCATGATCCATGGCCCCTAGTTGGTCCTCCCGACTCAAACATATAGGGCGAATGTTAAAATTGTGCAGTGCAGCAATTGCATGGCAGCCATGCCCGGACGATTCTTTCGTCACAATCGATTTTTTTGAAACTTTTACGGTCTGTCGAACGTAGGCGTGGTGCCGGCACGTTGCCGGCTTTTTCCTCGCCACTCCTGGCGACCTTGCCGGGCTGCATGAATGCAGTCCGGCTTTTTTGCTATGCGAACGGCTAAACTGGATAACGTCGAAGGCATTCATTTTTAACGAGCAAGCTCTATGGTGCGACCGTCTCACATATGTGCTTGACGAGACGGGAGGCTGACATCGGCACCGGAGCCAAGCGGGATTTCGCGTCCTTGCTCGACGATCTCTTCGTTGCCTCCGACAAGGTCGAGGCGGGCGAGGAGGCGGCGGCGCGGCCGACCATTCCGTTCGACTATCTCTCGGTGGCCGATGAGCTCCATTCCGGCCGCATCAAGGTTTCCGGCGAGACATTCGCGGCCGAATATCGTGAAGCCGGCGCCGACCTCGCCGCCGAGTTCGCCGCTCTGCTCGATCAGGCGAAGCTGGCGCTGGCCGGCGAGCAGGCAAGGCCGGAGGAAAAACTGCCGCCGATCGACCCCGACGCGATCGCTGCCGAACTTGGCCTCGATCATCCGGTGAAGAGCGCTGACCTTGGCCGCATGCGGCGCAGTTTCGCTTTCGCCAACCACCCGGACCGCGTTGCCCCGCATCTGCGCCAGCGCGCCATGATCCGCATGCAGGTGGCCAACATGCTGATCGATGAAGCGAAGCGGCGCGCCATGGCCGGAGCCCGGCCCTAGCCCTTAAGAGTTCACGCAAAAGTCGTCTGGACCGGGTTGGAGAACACCCGCGCTTTGCAGTATGCTCGGGCTTCCTCCCCGCGCCGTCGCGCAAAGTTCCCCGCCGGAGAAACCCCCATGCACAAACGCCGTCTCGGTCGGACCGATCTTCTTGTGTCGCAGATCTGCCTGGGCTCAATGACCTGGGGCCAGCAGAACACCGAGGCCGAAGGCCATGCGCAGATGGACCTGGCCTTTGAGCGCGGCGTCAATTTCATCGATACGGCCGAGCTGTACCCGATCCCGCCCAAGGCGGAGACGCAGGGGCGGACCGAAAAGATCATCGGCAGCTGGATGAAGGCCAACGGCAATCGCGACAAGGTGATCATCGCCTCGAAGGTTGTCGGCCGCACCGGCAACACCTGGTTTCGCGGCGACCGCCCGTCCAAGCTCGCGCGCGCCGATATTTTCGATGCGGTCGAGAAGTCGCTGACCAAGCTCGGCACCGACTACATCGATCTCTACCAGATCCATTGGCCGGAACGGGATATTCCGTGGGGCGCCAACCCGACCCGCGTCGGCGCCGTGGCGCGACGGGCCGACACCGAAGGCGCTCCATCAGGCGAGACACCGATCGCCGAGACGCTTGGCGTGTTCGACGAGCTGGTGAAGGCCGGGAAGATCCGACATTTCGGCTTGTCGAATGAGAGTTCCTGGGGCGTCATGCGCTACCTTGCCGAAGCCTACAGGGGCATCGGCCCGCGGCCCGTGTCACTGCAGAACGCCTATAACCTCGTCAACCGCACCTTCGAGGTGAACCTGGCCGAGGTTTGCCAGCGCGAGGAGATTGCTTTCCTTCCCTATTCGCCGCTGGCGCAAGGCTATCTAACCGGCAAATACGATCACGGCGCGCGCCCGCAAGGCTCGCGCTCGCAGCTCTTCAACCGCGGCCAGCGCTACGAGACGCCGAATGCGGCGCAAGTCCTGCTCGAATACAACACCTTGGCGCGCTCCTTCGGCATGGAGCCGGCGATGTTCGCCAATGCCTATGTCTCGAGCAGGCCCTTTGTCACCTCCAACATCATCGGCGCGACGGCCATCTGGCAGCTGGAAATGGCGCTGTCCTCGGTCGAGGTCAGATGGACCGAGGAGATGCAGAAGGCGGTCGATGCGGTTCATCAGCGCGTCGGCAATCCGTGTCCTTGATCAGAATTGTCCAACGATAACAAAAGGGAGGGGACAGCAATGAATTTTCCAATCGAAACCGTGCGGGGAAGATTTCCGGCGCTGTCGCTGACCGACAAGGGCCGCCGTCGCATCTATCTCGATAACCCGGCCGGCACCCAGGTGCCGCAAGCGGTGGCGGACGCGGTGTCGCGATGCCTGCTCACCACCAACGCAAATCTCGGCGGCTTTTTCGAAACGACGGTCGCCGCGCAGACGGTGGTCGACGACGCGCATGCGGCGATGGCCGATTTCCTCGGTGCCGCGAGCCCAGAAGAAATCATCGTCGGCGCCAACATGACGACGCTGACCTATCACATGTCGCGCACGCTCGGCCGCGCCATGAAGCCCGGCGACGAGATCATCGTCACGCGCATGGACCATGAGGGCAATGTCTCGCCCTGGCTGCAGCTTGCCGAGGACCTTGGCCTCGTCGTGCGCCTCCTGCCGTTCGACGAGAAAAGCTGGCTGCTTGAGGAGGCGGCATTGCGCGCGCTGCTTTCGGAAAGGACGCGGCTCGTTGCGCTCAACTATGCCTCGAACCTCACCGGCTCGATCAACCGGGTGAAGGCGCTGACGGCCGTAGCCAAGCAGGCAGGCGCGCTGGTCTATGTCGATGCCGTGCAGTTCGCGCCGCACGGCCTGGTCGACGTGCAGGGGCTCGGCTGCGATTTCCTGGTGTGCTCGGCCTACAAATTCTTCGGCCCGCACATCGGCATCCTGTGGGGACGACGCGACCTCATTGACACGCTCAAGCCCTACAAATGCCGCTGCTCGTCAAACGGCCTGCCGGAACGCTTCGAGCTCGGCACGCCGCAGATCGAGCTGATGGCCGGTCTCACCGCCGCTGTCGACTATTTCGCCGATCTCGGTGCGGCGGCCGGCGAGGGCGGCGCGCGGCGGCAACGGATCGCCAGGGCGTTCGAAGTGTCGATCGCCCACGAAAACACGCTGGCGCAGAAACTGATCGACGGCCTGTCCGGTATTTCCGGCCTGGCCATCCACGGCATCACCGATCCGGGCCGGATCGGCGAACGCGTGCCGACCGTGTCGTTCACCGTAGAGGGCATCGTGCCGGAGACGATCGTGCGGCAGATGAATGCCGAAGGTATCTTCCTATGGTCAGGCCACAACTACGCCTGGGAGATCGTCCATCAGCTCGGCATTCCGGCCGGCGAGGGCGTCGTGCGCATCGGCATCGCCCATTACAACACGGCGGACGAGATCGACGAGACGCTGGAAAGCGTGCGCCGGGTCGTGGCCATGCTGAGGCAGCAGCGAGCCTGAGCCACGTTGCTTTCACGCAATTCCGGACGGAAAACCGCTACGCACTTTTCCTGGAATTGCTCATCGCTGCTTGCCGCCGAAGCCGGTCAGGAAAGCAGTGAGATTGTCGCTGAGCGCGTCGCACAGATAGCCGCCCTCCTGGACGATCACCGTCGGCAGGCCGAGCCCGACAATGGCCTCGCCGATGCGCGAGAAGCCGGGCGTTGTGACGGAAAGGCCAGCGAACGGATCGCCCTCGAAAGCATCGAGCCCGAGCGCCACGACAAGCGCCTCCGGCGCGAAGGCGCGGATGCGCCGGAAGGCGGTCGCGAGCGCTTCGAGGAACGCAGCGTCGCCGGATTTGCGCGGCAGCGGCAGGTTGAGATTGTAGCCGAGGCCGGCGCCTTCGCCGCGCTCATCCGCATACCCCCAGAAGAACGGATAGAAGCGCACCGGATCGGCATGCAACGAGACGGTGAGCACATCCGGCCGGGCGTAGAAAATGCCCTGCGTGCCGTTGCCATGATGCAAGTCGACATCGAGGATCGCCACACGCGCCGCGTTTCTTCGCAGCACCTGCGCAGCGACCGCCGAATTGTTGATGAAGCAGAATCCGCCGGCGACGTCGGCAAAGGCATGGTGGCCGGGCGGACGGCAGAGCGCGTAGGCCGAAGACGCGCCCGCCATCACCGCTTCGGCCGCCTCAACGGCGCTCCAGGCGCTCCACAGCGAGCTGTTCCAGGTTTCGTCCGAGATCGGGCAGGCGGTATCCGCCATATGGTAGCCGGCCTGGCCAACGGCAGATGCGGGATAGGAACCGCCACGGGCGATCGGATGGATGTTGGGGATGACTTCCGCCGAGGCGCCTTCGATACGCTGCCAGCGCTCGAAAATATGCTCAAGGAAGTCGAGATATTCGGGCGTGTGCACCGCCGCGACCGGAGCCAGCCCATGGTTCCGCGGCCGTTCGATCGTCGAGCCGGCGGCTTTCGCGCCGGCCAGCAACCTCTCGATGCGCTCCGCCTTTTCCGGATTCGGCTGCTGGGCGCCGCTGGAGAGAAAAGCCTTGGGATCGTGGCGCTTCTGTTCCTCGGCATAATAGGTTTTCATGCATTGTCCTCTGGTGCATCCGCAAAGGCGAAGAACGCCTCGCCAGCGATTTTCTGCGCCTGTTCGTAGCTCGACCAGCCAATGCCCAGCCTTTCATAAAAGGCCTTGGCGGTTTCGTTGTCGGTGTCGACGGAGAGCCGGAGATAGACGCCGCCTTCAGCGCGACATTCCTTCGCCACGCGCCGCAGCAGTTTTTCGCCGATCCGGCGGCCGCGAAAGCGGTCCTCGACATAGAGGTCCTGAACATAGACGCCAGGCCGGCCCATCCAGGTCGAGAAGATCGGAAAGTGCAGGCAGAGCCCCGCGAACTCGCCGTCCACCTCGGCGATCAGGGCGGAGAAGGCCGGCTTTTCGCCGAAGCCGTAGCGGCGAAGGTCATCCGCTGTCGAGGTGATCTGCTGATGCGCGCCGATATGGGCGCTCATCCGCAGCAGCGCGGCATGGATGGTTTCGGCGTCGTCGATACGGCCGAGCCTGATGTTGACTGTACTCACGACAGGCAAGGCGCCAAGGCACCCTCCTTGAGGGGGAGATGGCCGGCAGGCCAGAGGGGGGTAGGACTGGGCGCTATCATCTCACCCCACCGCACTTCAAAACGCCACCCGGTCGCCGCCCTTCAGTGCCAGCATCTCGCGCGCTTCCGCGGGCGTCGCGACCTCCAGCGACAGGCCATCCAGCACCGAGCGGATGCGCCGCACCTGATCGGCGTTCGACTTGGCCAACTGCCGCCCATCGTAGAGGCTGTCCTCCAGCCCGACGCGGACATTGCCGCCCATGGCGGCGGCGATCGAGATCAGCGGCATCTGGTGGCGGCCGGCGGCGAGAACCGAGAATTGGTAGCTGTCGCCGAACAATTTGTCGGCGATGCGCTTCATGTGGATGAGATTGTCGGGATCGGGGCCGATGCCGCCTAAAATGCCGAGCACAAACTGGAGGAACAGCGGCCCCGACACCAGCTCGCGATCGCGCAAATGCGCCAGCGAATAGAGGTGGCCGACATCGTAGCATTCGAACTCGAAGCGCGTGCCGCAGCCCTTGCCGAGCTTTTCCAGCACCGTCTCCATGTCGGCGAACGTGTTCCTGAAGATCGTGTCGCGCGTGGCTTCGAGCAGCTTCGGCTCCCACTCGTGCTGCCACTCTCGCGGCTTGTCGAGCATCGGGAACAGCGCGAAATTCATCGAGCCCATGTTGAGCGAGCACATTTCGGGCTCGGCCCGGAGCGGTGCGGCGAGCCGCTGGTCGAGCGTCATCAATGAGGAGCCGCCGGTGGTGATGTTGATCACCGCATCCGTCGCCTGCTTGATGCGCGGCAGAAATTGCATGAACACATCCGGGTCGGCCGTCGGCCGTCCATCCCTCGGATCGCGGGCGTGCAGATGCAGGATCGAGGCGCCGGCTTCGGCGGCGGCGATTGCGTCTGCGGCAATCTGGTCTGGTGTGACGGGCAGATAGGGCGACATGGACGGCGTATGCACCGAGCCGGTGACCGCGCAGGTGATGATGACTTTTCTCGTCGCCATCTTGTTCTACCCCTTCAGGTTTCGACCGGCAGGTCGAGTTCGGCGGCGAGCGCTGCCAGCGAGTCGCCGATGATGGCGATCATCTCGCCGATCTGCTCGCGCGTGATGATCATCGGCGGCGCGACCATGAAATTGTCGCCGTCGACGCCGCCCTTGACCTTGCGGCCGTAGATGATGAGGCCGCGTTCATAGGCGAGGTCGAGCAGGCGCTGCGTCGCCTTCTTGCCCGGCGCGATCGGCGTCAGCGTCTCCGGATCGGCAACCATCTCGGCGCCGAGCAGCAGACCCTTGCCGCGCACGTCGGCGATGAAGGGAAAGCGCTTTTGCAACGCCCTCAGTTCGCCGATCAGCACGTCGCCCATCGCGGCGGCGTTCGCGATAAGGTCGAGACGATCCATCTCGCCGAGCACTGCGAGTCCGGCGGCGCAGGCGAGCGGATTGCCGGCATAGGTGTGGCCGTGCTGGAAGCCGCCGGCGGCAAGCAGCGGCTCGACCAGCCGCTTCGGTGCTGCCAGCGCGCCGAGCGGCGCGTAGCCCGAGCCCAGCCCCTTCGACAGCGCGACCAGGTCCGGCCTGCAGTTCCAGTGGTCGCCGCCGAGGAATTTGCCGGTGCGGCCGGCGCCGCTCATCACCTCGTCATGGATCAGAAGGATGCCGTAGCGGTCGCAGATATCGCGGATGCGCGGATAATAGCTGTCGGGCGCGACTAGCGCAGCCGTCGCTGCCCCGCCGACCGGTTCCATGATGAAGGCCAGCACATTCTCCGGGCCTTCCGTCTGGATCTTTTCCTCCAGCATGTCGGCATAGCGAATGCCACGCTGTTCCATCGAAAGATTGTCGCGGTCGCGCCACGCCGTCGGTGCCGGCACGGTCGGCATCGCCCGCATCATCGGCTTGAAGGTTTCGGCCAGGGAATCATCGCCGGTGACCGCGAGCGAGCCAAGCGTGCCGCCATGATAAGAGGGGAAGCGTGCGATCACCTTCCAGCGCTTGGGCTGGCCAGTGGCGACCGCCCATTGCCGGGCGAGCTTGATGCAGGATTCCGTTGCTTCTGAGCCGCCGGAGACGAAGAAAATACGGTCCATTCCCTCGGGAAGTCTTCGCGCCAACTCCCGTGCGAACTCCTCGGCCGGCTCGTTCTCGAAATGCAGCCGGTAGGCGAAGGTGGTCTTGTCCATCTGCCGCTTCATGGCGTCGAGCACATTGCGGTTGGAATGGCCGATATTGGCGACCATCGGCCCGCTTGATCCGTCTATGAAGCGGCGGCCGTCCTTGGTCCAGAAATAGATGCCTTCGGCGCGATCGACGAGCGGCCGGCGCAGGCTGGACAGATAGAACAGATGCGACCGCGGCCGCGCTTCGGCGTCAGGGGCAGGCTGGACTTGCGGTTTCGGCATGTCAGGACTTTCCGAGATAGCGATCGAGAACATTTTTCGTCACGCGCTCGACCATCGCGTCCTGCCTTAGCAGGCCGGCGACCCATTCGCAGCTTCCGGCATGGAACACCTCGCCCTTGCCGCGCGGAAAATTGACGATCATGCCATTGCCGCGCTTGACCTTGTCGAGGTTGGCGTCGCTTGCCTCGCCGAACAGCGTCTCGGCGGTGAAGCGGCCATCCTCATCGGTGAGGAACTGATCCTCGATCGCAATGTCGGCGCTTTCCTCGACCTGGCTCGCCATGCCGACGGCCAGCACCTGAAGGCCGTCCGGCGCGTCGCTGGTCGCCGTCGGGTAGGGCAGGCCGCCCCGGATCTCGAAATCGAGGCCGTCGACCTCGTAGCCATAGACATGGCTGTCGGCGCCGAGCAGGTCGCCATAGTAGATGCCGGTGCCGGCGAAGGCCCAGTGCTCGGGGCGGTAGACGGGGAAGCCGCGCACGCCGCGCGGCGCGCAGCCGCCCCAGCCGGCATAGACGCCCCTGGTGGCATTGAGGCCGAAGGTTGCAGAACCCGGCCGGCCGATCTCCGGCGCTTCCCAGGAATTGGTGGCGCGGGTGACGTCGCCGCGATAGGCGGGATCCTCGGCCCGCGCCCGGTATTTGTAGCAGACCTGCCGGCGGCCTTCGTCCTCCAGCCTAGTCTGCCACATGAAATTGCCAGCAAAGCGCGCCGCGTGGCCGCCACGCTCGACAAAGGCGTCAACCGCATCGCGCATCTCCCAGGTCCAGTATTCGTCATGGCCGACGAAGACGACGCAGTCATAGCCGTCGAGGATGTCGGGCGAAAAATGCAGCTCGTGCTGGCTGGTAAGGTCGACCGCGTAGCCGGCGCGCTCGGCGAAACGGAAGAAATGGCTGTCGTAGCTCGCCCAGCCTGAGGAGGCGTATTTCTTCGAATGGCCGGTGGCGAAAGCCCATTCCATGTGCGGATATCGCGGCACGGTCTTCGGCGGCACCGCGACCTCCAGCGGCACGCGCGGCGCCTCCTTCGGCAGCACGACGAAGCCGCGGCACCAGGGACGCTGCGTCGACACCATCGTCGCATATTGGTCCCGGTTCGGGCCGGTGATGCCCTGATAGTGGTTGGAGCCGCCCCAGGTGTTGTAGGCGAGCCAGGTCCCTGTCGCCGCGACCTGCAGCAGACGGCCGGGTTTCCTGCCGGGCAGGGGCGTGACGATGAAGAGGTGATGGCTTTGGATCGGCGTGCCGTTGCGGCCCTCGGCGGTGAGCGTGACGCGATAAGCGCCGGACGGCCAGTCGTCGCCGACGCGGAACTCGAAAGAGGCGTCCCAGCCGCAGCCTTCGACCGAACATTGGTCGGGCGTCTCCTGCCAGCGCGCCGCGATGCCGGCTTTCTCGAAGACCTGTGTTTCGGCGGCGCCGTCGCGAACAATCTTCATGCCGAATTGTGGCGCCGTCGCGCTGACATGCAACGCCACCGTTTCGCCGGGGCGGTACGAAAAACGGTCGCTGTAGCACCAGATCTCGCCGCGCGCACCGTCCATGCCGGGCCATTCGTAATAATGGCCGCGCACCGCCTCGCGACGCTGCTCGGGCGTCAGCCCGAAATCGGGGAATTCGGTCGGCAGTCGCGTCAATGAACACCTGAAACCAACAGGCCGCCATTGAGACCATTGGCCGGCCAAGCGTCAAATGGAAACGATCGGGCCAGCAAGTGCTTGCCCTTGGCCATATCCGGCAAACAGACTATCTCATGTCGGGGTGACATTTCAGCGCCGGGAGCCAGGATGCTGCGCGTGCAAAAGGTCAAGGTCGACGACATCTACGTGCCCGCCGCGCGGCGTAAGACGCTGCATCCGGAAACGGTCCGCCATCTGGCCGAGGACATTCTCGAAAACGGTATGAAAATGCCGATCCAGGTCCGCCACGACGGCAAGCGCCACATTCTGGTTGAAGGCCTGCACCGGCTGGAAGCCGCCAAATGGCTGGGCGAGACCGAGATCGACGCCTATCTGGTGCAGGCCAAGCGCCACTGACCAATTTCGCATCTGCTGCAAATTTTCTCGCGGCCATGTCGGCTTGCGCTCTGCCGTCGCGTCCTTGGGGCACAACTGGAGGAGACCAAATGCCCAAGACCCTGTTTTTCGCCCTGCTCGCTTCGGCCGTGGCCCTGATTGCCGCGCCAAATGCACAATCCGAGGAGACAAAGCCTGCCATGACCGCTGCCACCAAAGCCGCTGCGAAGCCGGAGAAATCCGGCCTGCTGCCGATCGACGGCCTGAATTACTACTACGCCATCTACGGCAAGGGCGAGCCGCTGCTGCTGCTGCATGGCGGCCTCGGCTCCACCGACATGTTCGCGCCGGTCCTGCCGCAATTCGCCGCGCATCGCACCGTGATCGCCGTCGATCTGCAGGGCCATGGCCGCACGGCGCTTGGCGAGCGGCCGTTCAGCGTCGAAGCGATGGGCAACGACATGGCGGCGATCGTCAAGGCGCTTGGCTACGACCGGGTCGACGTCATGGGCTATTCGCTGGGCGGCGGCGTCGCCTTCCGCATGGCTGTCCAGCACCCGGAGGCGGTGCGCCGGCTGGTGATGGTGTCGACGGGCTATGCCACCAACGGCTTCTACGACGAGATGCGCCCGCAGCAGGCGCAGGTGAGCGCGGCGGCGGCCCCGTTCATGAAGGATACGCCGATGTACAAATCCTACGTCGCCGTGGCGCCGCATCCGGACGATTTCCCTAGGCTGCTCGATACGCTCGGCGCCTTCATGCGCAACGAGCGCGACTTCTCGGCCGATGTGCCGAAGCTGAAAATGCCGGTCATGCTCGTCTATGGCGACAGCGACATGTACAAGCCCGAGCACGAGATCAAGTTCTTCCAGATGCTCGGCGGTGGCCAGAAGGATGCCGGCTGGATGCGCGAGAACCTGTCGCAGAACCGGCTGGCGATCATCCCCAACCGCACCCACTACGACATCTTTTTCGCGCCGGAACTGCCCGGCACCGCACTGCCCTTCCTCGACGGCGTGACCAAGGTGAAGAGCTGGGACGAGATGCTCGGCGCAACCGAATAGCGGGTCGGCAATCTCATTCGGCCGTCTCCCTGGAGGCGGCCGCGTGCTTTTGGACGCGCTGCCATCTCTGCCGGTCGCATCATCGCAACCGATGGCTTCCCATAAAAGCTTTTCAATTGACGCAGCTCCCCGCCCGGCTACGGTTCCGGCATTCTTCCCGAGCGAACGGATACCGGCGATGACGAAATATCAGGGCGGCTGCCTGTGCGGAGCGGTGCGCTACCGCGCCGAGGTGGCGCCGATCAACGAACGCGTCTGCCATTGCCGGATCTGCCAGAAGGCGATCGGCGCGGCGTTCAACGCGCGGCTGCTGTTTCGCATCGACGACGTGACCGTCGAGGGCGAGGTGGCGACGGTCAACTCCTCGCCGGACCTCAAGCGCGGCTTTTGCGCGGCCTGCGGTGCGACGCTGTTTTCCAGGCGCGATTCCAGAGGTATTCTTGGCATCACCTCCGGCTCGCTCGACGATCCTTCCCAGTTCAAGCCCGACATGCATTTCTGGACGGCCTCGAAGCAGCCCTGGGTGCGGTTGGACGACGGCCTGCCGCAATATGAGGGCCTGCCACCCGGGTAGAGTTTTACCTTCACCCCTTGTGGGAGAAGGTGGCCGAGCGAATCTCGGTCGGATGAGGGGTGTTCCAGAAGACGCCGACGTCTCATCCTTCCTGCACCCCTCAACCGTCTCGGCGCTGCGCGCCGATCCACCTTGTCCCTGGTGGGAGAAGGGGAAGCGCCTGCACAAAAATTTCATCTTCGATTCACGACATAGCCGGCAAAGCGTCATTGGCGGGCCATCATTGGCTGCCTATCTATCGTGCGCGGGCCGGCATTCGAGGAGGAGACGGATGAGCGAGAGCATCAACACCCTGGACGAGCTTTTGAACGACCCGATGGTCCGACTCGTGATGGAGCGCGACCGCGTGCAGCCAGCCGAGCTTCGCACCCTGCTCGAGAGGGCTCGCGGCAGCGCGGCTGACGACATGCGCGCCGGCCAGCCGATGGTGCCGCCGGCCCACATGGTCGCCAAGAACTGCTTCCGGCAATGGCTGCGGGTCTAAAGCAATTCCAGCAAGAGTGTGAAGCGGTCTTCCGTCCGGAAACAAGCCTAGCTGCTTAATTCGAGGCAGCCGGCAAATAGCTGTAATGGCTGCGGAAATATGCGATCCGGAAGCCAAGGCGGGCATAGTTGCGATAGGCGGGTCCGTCGCGCTCCTCATGCGGCGCCTCGATGTCGGCGACGAACAGTTTCGCGCCGGCCGCCAGGCCATCGCGGACCAGCGCTTCGCCAAGCACTGCGTCGAGATCGAAGCTCGGCGCCATGATGCCGGGCACCGGCGCGTCGATGCCGCTCCAGGCCGCGCCGTCGGCGCCGATGAACAGCGAGCGCACCGCCGCCACCGCGCCGTCCCGCTTCAGCATGTAATGATGCCAGCCGTTGCGGCCGACCAGCGCCAGCAGCCAGGGTGAAGTCGGCAGCCTGTACTGGCGATCGATGAAGCCGGCCCATTCGGCAGCCGTTGCTTGCGTCACCCGATCGACCGAGAGCCCATCGGCCGGGAACAGCGGTTCGGGCGGCAGCGGTGTTGCCTCGCGATAGATCCGCTCCCAGCCGCCCTGGCGCTGCAGGCCGCGCGCTTCGAGCCAGCATCTGAGCCGGGAAGGTTCGGTGTGCGGATTGACGTAGAACCAGGGCCGCGAAATGGCGGCAGCGCGGTAATGCGCCAGCAGCGTGTCGAGCTGGCTTTCGGTGGCCGGGCTGTCGACGCCGAGATTCTTCACGCAGTTGAAATGGATGAACGGGATGGTCGTGCAGGTGGTCCAGGCGAGGTCGCCTTCTGCGGCTATCGAAAGCCCTTGCCGCGCGGCGAAATCGGCCGGCGCCGCGGCGTAGAGGTCGAGCCAGGCATTGACCTCGGCGCGCTCGATGGCGCGGCTGAAGTCGCCCGACACGTCTTCGATCGCGATGGCCGGCGGATGCGGCACCGGCACTATTACGGGTTCCAGTTCTGACAGGGCGGATGACATGGCTTCCCCTCCCGAAATTCCTAGCCTTACAATGTAAGATTAGTGGAGGATAATATTATGGCGGAGCTTGTCAAGCGAGATATGGAGCACCGGCAGCCTGCCGTCGGAGCCGCCATTTTATCCCTAACAACTTGATTCAACATTTATTGGCAATTTCTCGTTAGGAATCGTGTCTGCCGGCGGCAAATCCGCCTTCGGCCTGTTTTGTTTCGTGTACAGG
>NZ_RZOT01000419.1:0-5484 GCF_003999085.1 Mesorhizobium sp. M4A.F.Ca.ET.090.04.2.1 | reverse complement strand
GCCGTAGCGCAGCCAGTGCTCCTCGCGCACGATCTGGCGGCCGAGCTTGTGCTGCTCGCGCTCTTCCTCTTCCAGCACCTGGTCGCGCCATTCCTCGAAATGGCCGAAACCCTTGTCCAGCCGTTTGGTCTGGCCGCGGTCGAGCCAGACAGTGGCGCGCGATACGCGCTCGAGAAAACGACGGTCGTGCGAAATCAGGATCACCGCAGAGGAGGTGCGGGCAAGCTCCTCTTCCAGCCATTCGATCACCGACAGGTCGAGATGGTTGGTCGGCTCGTCCAGCAGCAGAATGTCGGGCTCCGGCGCCATGACGCGGGCAAGGGCCGCGCGGCGCGCCTCGCCGCCGGAAAGGTCGTTTGGCCGCTCCTCGCCGGTCAGGCCAAGATGCTCCATCAGATAGGTGGCGCGGTAGGGATCGTCGGCCGGTCCGAGCCCTGCCTCGACATAGGCGCGCACATTGGCGAAGCCATCCATGTCGGGCATTTGCGGCAGGTAACGCACCGTCGCCGAAGGCTGGCGGAACACCTCGCCATCCTGTGGTTCGATCATGCCGGCGGCGATCTTGAGCAGCGTCGACTTGCCGGAGCCGTTGCGGCCGACCAGCGCGATCTTGTCGCCGGCGGACGCGCTGAGCGCCGCGCCATCGAGCAGCGGCGTGCCGCCGAAGGTCAGTCTTATCCCGTCGAGATTGAGAAGAGGCGGGGCCATGTCAGCTTTCAGGAAGGGGATAGGGGTGAGCGAGCAGCAACGCGCGCCCGTGGCCGAGCGCGATCTCAAGCCGCCCCTTGACCTCGTTTGATATAGTCAGCGACGAGCCGAACGTCACCTCGACGTGATCGAGCGGCCATTTGGCGCCGGCGACGCTCAGGCCGGAAAGGTCGGAGAAGCCGAGCACCGAAAACAGCGTGCCGTCGGCATAGTCGAAGCCGGCCTTGCCAGGCAAAAGCGGAATGCCTTCCTGCGCGCCGCTGGTCATAACCACGCTCATGCCGGCCTCGGCCAGGCGAACCGCGAGTGCCAGATGCAGGAAGGCGTGGTCAGCGCGCTTGCCGCCGAAGGCGCCGGCCAGCACGAGGCCGGTGGCGCCGCGCTCGAGGGCGGCGGCGATCGCCAACTCGCCGTCCGTCTTGTCCTTCTCGGCCGGAAACACCTGGCGTGGCACGGCGGCCAGATCATCCGGCAAATCCGGCGGCACGGAATCGAAATCGCCGACCCAGAGCTCAGGCGTCAGGCCCAGCATGCGGGCATGGCCGATGCCGCCATCGGCGGCGATGACGCGCGCGCCGGCCAGCTGGCTGTCGAGCCGCGGCGTGCGGACGAGGTCGCCGCCAAGCAGGATGGTGAATGTGCCCATGGGCGTCGCCCTTACCAGCCCCGCCCGAGAAACGGAAGCCGGGGGTGCAGGCACCCGGCAAACTTCCGCTTGCGCGGTGCCGTGCCCGGGCCTATGTGTCGAAACGCTCTAACGGGGTGCCGGACGCGGGTTTTCGCGGACCGGCTGAGAGGCAACCGCCAACCCGCTGAACCTGATCCGGTTTGTACCGGCGGAGGGATTAGACGTCTCGGACCATCCGGCGCCTCAATTCCTTTCAATACCAACGAAGGAGGCGCCGATGCGCACGCTCTTGTCCCACCTTGTTCTGGCAACCGGCCTGGTTTCGCTTCTGGCGGGTCCGGCGGCCGCGAAGGACAAGCTCACCGTCTATACCTATGAGAGCTTCACCGCCGACTGGGGTCCCGGCCCGGCGGTAAAGAAGGAATTCGAGGCCGAATGCGGCTGCGATCTCGAATTCGTCTCGGTCGCCGATGGCGTGGCGTTACTCAACCGCGTCAAGCTGGAGGGCGCGGCGACCAAGGCCGACATCGTGCTCGGCCTCGACACCAACCTGACGGCCGAAGCCAAGGCGAGCGGCCTGTTCGCGCCGCATGGCGACGTGTCCGGCCTCAATGTCCCCGGCAACTGGAGCGACGACACATTCGTGCCGTTCGACTATGGCTATTTCGCCGTCGTCTACGACACCGAAAAGCTGAAAGTCCCGCCGAAGAGCCTGAAGGAACTGGTCGAGGGCAGCGCCACCGACAAGATCGTCATCCAGGATCCACGCACCTCGACGCCCGGCCTCGGCCTGCTGCTCTGGGTCAAGTCGGTCTATGGCGACAAGGCGCCGGAAGCCTGGGCCAAGCTCAAGTCCAAGGTGCTGACGGTGACGCCGGGCTGGAGCGAGGCCTATGGCCTGTTTACCAAGGGCGAGGCGCCGATGGTGCTGTCCTACACCACCTCGCCGGCCTATCACATGGTCGCCGAGAAAACTGAACGCTACCAGGCCGCGTCCTTCGAGGAGGGCGAATATCTGCAGATCGAGGTTGCCGGCATCACCACGACAGGGGCGAAGAATCCGCTGGCGGAGAAGTTCATCGCCTTCATGACCGGCCCGAAATTCCAGGATGTCATCCCCGAGACCAACTGGATGTTCCCGGCCGGTAAGACCGACAAGCCGCTCAATCCGGCCTTCGACAAATTGGTCAAGCCGACCAAGACCTTGCTGTTCAGCGCCGATGAGGTCGCCGCCAACCGCAAGGCCTGGGTGGACGAATGGCTGGCGGCGATGAGCAAGTAGGCTTTCGATCGCCTCGATGTCTGCGCCAAGCCACCCCCCTCTGTCCTGCCGGACATCTCCCCCTCAAGGGGGGAGATTGGCTGTCACGGCGGTTTTCGCCAACCTTTGGCGGTGTGGGATGGAACGCGGCGTCGACGCTGCTGATCTCCCCCCTAGAGGGGGAGATGTCCGGCAGGACAGAGGGGGGGGCGAAGGAACGCGGCTTTCGCTAAGTTCCGCCAGGGTGCAGCGTGCAGCTCGCGCCTCGCTCTGACCCCCGCATCACCGCCGGCATCGCCGCGCTAGGCGCCATCACCTTGCTGATCGGCGGGGCGTTCGCCGGCCTCGTCCTTGAAGGCGCGCATGATTTCTCCGGCGCCGCCTCGGCCTTCGATCCCTATATCCTGCGCGTCGTCCGCTTCACACTCTGGCAGGCGCTGTTGTCGACCCTGCTTTCCGTTGTGCCGGCGCTGTTCGTCGCGCGCGCGCTCTCCCGGCATCCGCTTTTTCCGGGCCGCGGGCTGATCCTGCAGCTCTTCGCCCTGCCGCTGGCGCTGCCGGCCATTGTCGCGGCGCTCGGCATCCTGGCGCTCTACGGCAATGCCGGCTATTTCGCCGGCCTGCTCGGCGGACGGAACTGGCCGGGCATCTACGGACTGTCCGGCATCCTCGTTGCCCATGTCTTCTTCAACTTGCCCCTGGCCACGCGGCTGTTCCTCGAGGCGCTGGGCACGGTGCCGGCCAATCACTGGCGATTGGCAAGCCAGCTCGGCATGGGCGGTCGGCCCGCCTTCCGGCTGATCGAATGGCCGGCGTTGCGGGCAGCGCTGCCCGGTGTCTCCGGGCTGGTCTTCATGCTTTGCATCACCTCCTTCACCATCGTGCTGACGCTCGGCGGCGGGCCGGCCGCCACGACGCTGGAGGTCGCCATCTACCAGGCGCTGCGCTTCGATTTCGATCCGGCGCGGGCGGTGACGCTGACGCTGCTGCAGATCGCGCTGACCTTCGCCGTAGTGCTTGCACTGACGCGGCTCGGCGCCAACACCGTCGGCGACGCCAACCTGCCGGTGGCGCCGCGCCGGTACTTTTCGGCGAGCCCGGCGGAAACCTCGCTGAACGCGGCTCTGATCGTGCTCGCGCTGCTGTTCGTCGCCGGACCGATGGCGGCCACGGTCGCGGCGGGCCTCGGCGCCGATCTCGGCCGGCTCGCCGGCGAGAGCGCGGTGCGGCAGGCGACGCAGACCAGCGTGGTGCTGGCCTTCCTGTCGGCGTCGCTCGCGGTGGCGATGTCGCTGGCGCTGATCGCGGCGCGCCGGGCGCTGGCCCTGAAGCGCTGTGCCGGCCGCAAGACATTGCTGGAGCACGCAACGGATACCGGTGCCGGGTTCGTCCTCGTCGTACCGCCCATCGTCGTCGGCGCCGGCTGGTTCCTGCTTTTGCGTACGGTCAGCGACGTCTTTGCCCTCGCCCCGGTGATGGTCGTCGCAGTCAACGCGGTGATGGCGATGCCCTTTGCCATCCGCGCGATCCGCCCCGCCTACGATGCAGCAAGCGAGCGCCACGAGAGGCTCTGCCTGCTGCTCGGCATATCAGGCTGGAACCGGCTCAGCCTGGTCGACTGGCCGTCGCTCAGGCGGCCGCTCGCAACCGGCTTCGCCTTCGCCATGGCCCTGTCGCTCGGCGATCTCGGCGTAATCGCGCTGTTCGGCAGCGATTCCGTGCAGACCTTGCCCTATCTTCTGCTGGCGCGCATGGGCAGCTATCGCACCGCCGACGCCGCCGGCCTTGCCTTGCTGCTCGGTCTCGTCTGCCTGGCGCTGGTGCTTGCCGCCGATCGCCTCGGGCAAGGAGAGAAATCATGACGCCGGCGAAGGAAGTCGGGGCGAAAGGCGCGGCCGTCCGGCTCGAGGACGCTTCGTTCAGCTATGGCGAAGCGCCGTTCCGTTTCGACGTCGGGTTCGCCGCCTCGAAGATCACCGCCATCATGGGGCCGAGCGGTTCGGGAAAGTCGACGCTGCTCAACCTGGTGGCTGGTTTCGAGATGCCAGGATCCGGCCGCGTGCTGATCGACGGTGGCGATGTCAGCGCCGCGCCGCCTTCGGTGAGGCCGGTCTCGATGGTGTTCCAGGAGAACAATCTGTTCGCCCATCTTTCGGTGGAGCGGAATGTCGGGCTCGGCCGCTCGCCGTCGCTCAGCCTCACTGATGCCGACCATGCGGCAATTGCCGATGCGCTGGCGCGTGTCGGCCTTGCGGGCAAGGAGAGGCGCCTGCCACGCGAGCTTTCCGGCGGCGAGCGGCAGCGCGTCGCGCTGGCGCGCGTGCTGGTGCGCGACCGGCCGGTGCTCTTGCTCGACGAGCCGTTCGCCTCGCTCGGACCGGCGCTGCGCGACGACATGCTCGATTTGCTGGCCAGTGTCCATACCGAACGGCAGATGACGGTGCTGTTCGTCACGCACCAGCCGGAGGACGCGCGCCGCATCGGCCAGGACATGGTCTTCCTTGACAACCACACGGTCGCCGCGACGGGGACGGCGGCCAACTTCTTCGACGCCTCTGGACCGGACGGCTTTCGGCGCTATGTCGGCATGGATCCAGCCAAGGGGCGTCGCGCCTGAACGACCTCAAGGGATGCGCTTGGGTTCTGTTTTTGAGCAGGTCGTTGCCTCAAAACCACAGCACATTTCCAGGTGACATGCATTGCTGCCGGATCTCGGCATGTTGCCCGGAAGCGGACATAATTTACGCTCAAACCGGGTTCGGGTGATGCAGCGTTTGCTTGCCTTGACTGGAGGAGTATGGCTAGGTCCGCCCATACTGGTCTGGCACAGGCCGTGATTTGCCCGCAAAGATTTGGAAAGGAAGCCGATCTGCCGACCGGCAAGCAT
>NZ_RZOT01000418.1:0-5493 GCF_003999085.1 Mesorhizobium sp. M4A.F.Ca.ET.090.04.2.1 | reverse complement strand
GGGAAGGCTTGAACGCGAGGCCGCCGATAGCCTACGAAAGACGCGGGATTTCGGAGACCAACCAGCATGACGACACTTGTCATTCCCGACCTCGCCGGCAGGGCGGTGCTCGTCACCGGCGCGTCGACCGGGATCGGCGCGTCGCTTGCCCGCGCCTATGCCGCGCAGAAATGCCGCGTCGCACTGCACTACAACTCAAGCCGTGAGGCCGCCGAAAAGCTCGGCCGAACCATTCGCGACAGCGGCGGCGAGGTCTTCTTGACCCAGGGCGACTTCTCAAAGCCCACCGACGTTGAGCGTGTCGTCGAGGAAAGCGCCGAGCATTTCGGCCGCCTCGACGGTCTCGTCAACAATGCCGGCGGCATGCTCGGCCGGGTTGCCTATGCCGACCAGACCGAGGCGCATTACGACGCGGTGATGGACCTTAATGCGCGATCCGTGCTGACCGCCTCGCGCAAGGCGATACCGTGGCTGAAGCGCCAGGGCGGCTTCATCGTCAACACCTCCTCGATCGCTGCCCGCAACGGCGCCGGCGGCGGCGCCGGCCTCTATGGCTCGGCCAAGGCCTTCGTCTCCAACGTGACGCGCGGCATGGCCAAGGAGTTGATCGGCTTCGGCATCCGCGTCAACGCCGTGGCCCCCGGCACCATCCTGACACCCTTTCACGAGCGCTATTCGACCGAGGAGCAGATCAAGGGCATGGTCGCTAGCATTCCGCAGGGCCGCGCCGGCACCGCCGAGGATTGCGTCGGCGCCTATCTGTTCCTGTCATCCGACCTCATGAGCGGCTACATCACCGGCCAGGTGATCGAGGTGAATGGCGGCCAGTTGATGCCGTGAGGCGCCGACTGCATACTCTTGTCGCGCAACCGGAGGGAGATACAAGGAATGTACGGACTGATCGGCAAGATGCGGGCGGCGCGCGGCCAGCGCGACGCGGTCATGGACGTGTTGCGCGAGAGCACCGTCGCGCTCCCCGGCTGCCTGAGCTACATCATTGCCACCGACCCGGCCGACGCCGACGCCATCTGGGTCACCGAAGTATGGACCGATCAGGCGAGCCACAAGACGTCATTGCAATTGCCCGAAGTGCAGGCGGCGATCGCCAAGGCGCGCCCCTTCATCGCCGGCTTCGAATTCCAGGTCGAGACCCATCCGGTCGGCGGCTTCGGCCTGCCCGCCGGCAACACAGGCTGACGCTGGAGCAACGCAAATCAGGACTTTTGCGCGGGAAATGGGTTCGCATTTGTCCCCGCCCGGTCTAAGAGCCGGATATGGACTCCTCGCCAGAACAACCACCCGTTGATCGCATGGCGCGACTCCGTCCGCCGCGGCAATGGCTGGTGCTGCTGGCGTTCTCGCTGCTGTTCGCCAGCGCGCTGGAAGCCGCCGCTCTGCCGGCGGCGCTGCTGATCGGACCGATGCTGGCGGCGATCCTCGCCGGAACCAACGGCGCCACGGTGCGCGTGCCCCGCCCCCTGTTCGGCTCGGCGCAAGCCGTCGTCGGCTGCCTCGTTGCCGCTTCCATCTCCGCCGACATATTCCCCGTCTTCTACAAGGAATGGCCGCTTTTCCTCGGCGCCGTCATTGCGACCGTCGCCGCCTCCAGCCTGCTTGGCTGGCTGATCAGCCGCTGGCGCATATTGCCCGGCACCACAGCCGTCTGGGGCTCGTCGCCGGGAGCGGCCACCGCCATGGTGCTGATGGCGGGCGCCTTTGGCGCCGACCAGCGGCTCGTCGCCTTCATGCAGTATCTGCGCGTCATCTTCGTCTCGATGACCGCCGCCTTGATCGCCCGCATGTGGGTCGACACTTCGGGCGTCGAACCCCCGGCCATCGTCTGGTTTCCGCCGATCGAATGGATGGCCTTTGCCGCGATGCTCGCTGTGGCGCTTGTCGGGGCCCTGCTCGGCCGGCTTTGCCGGCTGCCGTCGCCGTTCTTCCTCGGCACCTTCATCTTCGGCACCATTGTCCATCTCGGCTTCGGCGTGGAGATGCAATTGCCGCAATGGCTGCTGGCCGTCAGCTACGCCCTGATCGGCTGGTCGATCGGCCTGAACTTCACCCGGCCGATCCTGCGCCACGCGACCCGCGCATTGCCGCAGATCATCGCCTCGATCGTGGCGCTGATCGCCTTTTGCGGCGGCATGGCATTCGTCATCAGTCGCGTGCTCGGCATCGATCCGCTCACCGCCTATCTGGCGACGAGCCCCGGCGGCATGGACAGCGTCGCCATCATCGCCGCGGCGGCGCAGAACGTCGACATCTCCTTCGTCATGGCGCTGCAGTCAGCCCGCTTCCTCGTGGTGCTGCTCGTCGGTCCGAGCGTGGCGCGGCTGGTGGCGAGAAGCATCAAGGAATAGGGCAAAGCGCCCGAACCTGTCTGGAAAGGGCCTTGTGCCGCCGGCATCGGCAAGCTTCGCAAAACCGCGGACCGGGTCGGTTGCGGTTCAATCCAGCCGCTTCATCAGATCCTCGTCCAGCCAGCGGCCGAAGAAATACACCAGTTGCTTGTGCCACCATGGCCAGTCATGGCTGACGTCGCCGCCCCAATAGTCGACCCACGCCGGAATCGACTTGTCGCGCAACACCTGTTCCAACTCGCGCGTTTCCACCAGCATGCGCTCTTCCCAGGCGCCCTGCCCGCAACAGAAGATCAGCCTCAGCGCCCTCAACCGTCCGAGCAGCTTCTGGTCGACGATGCCAGGCAGGTAGTCGAGCGGCGAGTTGAAGAAGATGCTGCCCTCGAGCGTCCGGCCAAAGAAATCGCGGGTCGAATAGACGCCGGACAGCGCAATGACGCCGCTGGCCAGCTCCGGAAAGCGGAAGACGAAGTTCGACGAATGATAGCCGCCCATCGAACAGCCCGAGAACAGCGGCTTCAGATTGCGCCCGCCATTGGCCTTGGCGGCAATCGACTGCAGTTCCGGCAGTGCTTCCTCGCGCACATAGCGGAAATAGGCTTCATGGCGCGCGATGCGCTGCGCAGGATCGCCATGCTTGTCGAAGAAGGATTCGGAATCGATGCCGTCGAGCGTGAACAACTGGATGCGGCCGGTATCGATGAAGTCGGCCAGCGCCCCCACCCCGCCGGAATCCTCGAACTGGTAGAAGCGCCCTTGCGAGGTCGGGAACACCACCACCGGCCGGCCGGCATGGCCGTAGCGCTTGTACTCCATGTCGCGGCCGAGATTGCGGGCAAACCCCTTGTGATAGGAGACATCCATCGCTCAGGCCTTTTCCGCGTGGATGTAGTCGACCGCCTGGCGCAGCGCCTTCTGGTCCCTCGAGCGCATCTGATAGGCGTAATTCCCCATGGCGCGGCTGAAAACCTCTTCGATGGCCTGGTGGTGGACAATCTTGTCGCCGTGGGCGGCTAGCACGTCCGCATGGCTGTGCAAATAGTGGAGGTGGCGTTTGCGGCTGGCATAGGCGGTGAAATACTTGCCTTCGTAGGGTCCGCCGGCGGCGTCCTTGACCACCATGTCGGCCCATGCCGCGTAGACGTCGATGTCGAACGTGTAGTTGATGGCATCCGTCATCCAGGCTCCGGGCGGGCGCATGTTGACCTCGAGCGCGATGACGCGCTTGTCCTTGGTCTCGAACAGCTCGATGTGGAAGAACCGCTCGCGCACGTCGAACGCCTTGAGAATCTTGCGGCCCGCCTCTTCCACCGCCGGGCTGATTTCGGGAAAGCAGGTGTAGCTCATGTGGCGGTCGCGGTTGACCACCTCCATGACGCTCTGGTCGTAGCGGTGGCTCGCCGCCAGCACCACCTCGCCGTCGCGGTTGACCAGACCGTCGAACGTCACCACCAGCCCCTCGATGAATTGCTCCATGACGAAGGTCACGCCCTCCGGCTTGTCCCGGAAGAACTGGTCGAGCTCCTTCGCATTGGAGATCTTGAACGTGTTCGAGGCGCCCGAGCCGGAATCAGGCTTCACCACCACCGGATAGCCGACGCGGCGGATGAAGGTCATGGCGCCCGCCCGATCGGAGCATTTGCGCTGCGGAATGGTCTCGACGCCGCTCTTGCGGAAGAAGGCGCGCATGCGGCTCTTGCGCTTCAGGTTCTTAACGAAATCGAGCTTGGTGCCGAAGACGTTGAAGTCGGTGCGGATGTTGGCTTCCAGCTCCAGCCAATGCTCGTTGAGCGACTCGAAACGGTCGATGCGCCCCCATTTGTGGATGAAATGGCCCATCGCCCGGAATACCGGCTCGTAGTCCTCCATGTCGGCGACGCGGTAATATTCCGACAGCGCCGCCTTCAGTTTTCCGCTCAGCGCCTCATAAGGCGCATCGCCGATGCCTAGCACGGTGGCGCCGGCCTTCTTCAGCCGATCGCAGAAGTCGGCGCCGTTGGCCGGAAAATGCGGCGAGAAGTACACAAAATTCATGGATGGGCCTCCCCAGGCGTCGCTGCCTCGTCGGCGAGTTTGGCGCATTTGCCGGACGTGGGGAAGAGCCTGGCCGCGCCGGCACTTGCCTCTCGAATGCCGCTCCTGTATGAGAACCGCCATGAACACGCGCGCCTCCTCCGCCGCTTCCCGTCCGACCGGCTTTGCCGGCGAGACCGTGCGCGCGCTTGCTTCCACCCTGCTTCTTCTCGGCCTTATCGGCGATCGCCGGGTTCGCTGAAGGAGCGCCCGGCGGTCGAAATCGCCGCTTACGCGCACGCTCCTTGGCCAGTTGGCAAGTCACATCAAGCGAACGAAACTTTGGTAAAGGCGCCGCTCGGCACCAATCCGTCTGAAGGCGGATCCGCGAGCCGCCGGGAGAGATGACGATGAACGCACGAGAAGACATTCAGGCTGACCATGCCGAGAAGGGCATGTCGGACGCCGCTCGCAAATACCAGCCCTACCCGACCGTCGGCCTCACCGATCGCACCTGGCCGTCAAAGGTCATCGACAAGGCGCCGATCTGGTGCTCGGTCGACCTGCGCGACGGCAACCAGGCGCTGATCGACCCGATGGGCCACGAGCGCAAGGCGCGCATGTTCGCGCTGCTGCTCGACATGGGCTTCAAGGAGATCGAGATCGGTTTCCCCTCGGCCTCGCAAACCGATTTCGATTTCGCCCGCTGGTGCATCGAGGAAGGCAACGTGCCGGCCGATGTCTCGCTGCAGGTGCTGGTGCAGTGCCGTCCCGAATTGATTACCCGCACCTTCGAGGCGCTGAAGGGCGCAACCAACCCGATCGTGCATTTCTACAACTCGACCAGCGAATTGCAGCGCCGCGTCGTCTTCGAGAAGGACGTCGCCGGCATCAAGCGCATCGCCACTGACGCCGCCAAGATGATCACCGACATGGCTGCCAAGGCGGGCGGCGGCTATCGCTTCGAATATTCGCCGGAGAGCTTCACCGGCACCGAGCTCGAGGTGGCTCTGGAGATCTGCAATGCCGTGACCGAGATCGTGAAGCCGACGGCCGACAACAAGCTGATCATAAACCTGCCGTCGACGGTCGAGATGTCGACGCCCAACATCTATGC
>NZ_RZOT01000417.1:0-5505 GCF_003999085.1 Mesorhizobium sp. M4A.F.Ca.ET.090.04.2.1 | reverse complement strand
GTCGCGATCAGCGACGTGACGTTGGAATCGACGATGGTCGCCAGCGCCTTGGTGAAGCCGGTATCGATCGCCTGGATCACCGAGCGGCCGTTGCGCCGCTCCTCGCGGATACGCTCGTAGATCAGCACGTTGGAATCGACCGCCATGCCGATGGTCAGCACGATACCGGCGATACCAGGCAAGGTCAGCGTCGCGCCGAGCAGCGACAACAGCCCGACGATCATCGCCACATGCACCGCGAGCGCGATATTGGCGAGGAAGCCGAGGAAGCCGTAAGCGACGAACATGAAGGCGACGACGAGGATCGAGCCGATGATGCCGGCGACCTTGCCGGCATGGATGGAATCCTGTCCCAGGCCCGGACCCACCGTGCGCTCCTCGATCACGGTCAGCGTCGCCGGCAGCGCGCCTGCGCGCAGCAGCACGGCGAGGTCGTTGGCGCTCTGAGCGGTGAAATTGCCGGAGATCTGACCGGTGCCGCCGAGGATCGGCTCACGGATCTGCGGCGCCGAGATCACCTGGTTGTCGAGGATGATGGCGAACAGCTTGCCGACATTTTGCGCCGTCGCCTGGCCGAAGCGGGTGGCTCCCTTGGAATCGAAACGGAAGGAAACGACAGGCTCGTTGTTCTGCGAATTGTAGGTCGCCTGCGCGTCGACGAGATTCTCGCCCGAAACGATGACGCGGTTTTCGATCAGATAGGGTACCGGCGGATCGTCCTGCGAATAGAGGATCGAGGAGCCTGCCGGCGGACGGCCGTTGAGCGCGTCCTGCACCGGCATCGACTGGTCGACCATCTGGAATGTCAGCTTGGCGGTCTGGCCAAGGATTTCCTTCAGCCTTTGCGGGTCCTGCAAGCCCGGCACCTGGACAAGAATACGGTCGTCGCCCTGCCGCTGCACGATCGGTTCGGTGGTGCCGAGTTCGTTGACGCGCCGTTCGACGACCTCGATCGACTGCGTCAGCGCCGTCGAGGTGCGGTATTTGATGCCGGCGTCGGTGACGGTGAACTTGAGCAGGCCCGGCTCGGAATCGTCCAGCGTCATCTCCTGGACGGAGCCGCCGGTGAACAGCCCCGCCGCCACCGGGTCGGTCAGCGGCTTCAGCACCTTCTTGGCGGCGTCGATCTGGCTGGGATCGGTGATGCGGACCTGCACCGTGCGCCCGGATCCGGACAGGCCGGTATAGTTGATCTTGGGGTTGGCGTCGCGCAGCAGCGTCCTGATCTCGTCGCGTGACGTCTCCAGTCGATCCTTGATCAGGTCGTTCTGGTTCATCTGAAGCAGGATGTGCGAACCACCCTGCAGGTCGAGACCGAGCGTCATCTGCCGCTTCGGCACCCAGTTGGGCAGTTGCGCCAACGTGCTGGCAGGGAAGAGATTGGGCGCGGCGAGGACCACTGTGGCGGCCACGGCCAGCCAGATCAGGATCATCTTCAGGCGCGAAAAATAGAGCATTCGTTCTTATCCGTTCAGGCGTACATGCGGCAGCGTTCCGCCTTCAATTCGGTTATTTCTTGGCATTCTGGTTCGCCACTGGCTCGCCCTTGACGCGCACGTCCGAGATCGTCGAGCGCAGCGCCGTCACCTTGGTGCCACCGCCGAGGTCGATCTCGAGTTCGTGGTCGTCGATCACCTTGGTCACCTTGCCGACGAAACCGCCGCCGGTCACGACCGTGTCGCCGCGCCGCACCGCCGAGAGCATCTCCTGGCGCTTCTTCAGCTGCGCGCGCTGCGGCCTGATGATCAGAAAATACATGATCACGAAAATCAGGACAAACGGCAAAATGCTGATGAACATGTCTGGCGAGGCGCCGACGCCCTGGGCGTATGCCGGTGTAACGAACATCAAGATACTCCTGGAAGGTGAAAAACCGCCACGAGGCGGCCCCGCGAAATTTGGCCGGAATATAGTCGGTAAAGTTGCCAATGCAACTGCGCCGCCGGGCGAATCCGCTGCTTTTCCGGCCGGTTGGCGCGTGTTAGAGCATGATCGCCGAATGCCGGGTGCGGTCCGCGGAAAAGATCATGCTCCGGCAAAAGGTTGGAAGCGGTTCTTATCCCGCCGCGAAAGAGCGGATTTCCGCCGGTGCCGATCCCGAACGCCAGACCAAAAAGACAAGACATGACCGACAGCACCCTTGACGCCCTGAACCAGAAGCTCGACCGCCTGATCGAAGCGGTCACTCGCCTCGCCCCGCCGCCGGTACCGCAAACCGACCTTGCGGCGGCCGACTGCTTCGTCTGGCAGGCCGATCCCGGCTATCTGGAGCCGGTGCGCAAGGTCAACCGCGTCGACATCGGGCTGATCCGAGGCGTCGACCGGGTGCGCGACATCCTGCTCGACAACACCGAGCGCTTCGCCTCGGGCTTTGCCGCCAACAATGTGCTGTTGTGGGGCGCGCGCGGCATGGGCAAATCGTCGCTGGTCAAGGCGGTGCACGCCGCCGTCAACGCCTCCGACGAGCTCGATCGGCCGCTCAAGCTGATCGAGATCCACCGCGAGGATATCGACACGCTGCCCAAGCTGATGGGTTTGCTCAAGGCGGCGCCTTTCCGGTTCATCCTGTTTTGCGATGACCTCTCCTTCGACCACGACGACACCTCCTACAAGTCGCTGAAGGCAGCACTTGAAGGCGGTGTCGAGGGCCGCCCCGCCAACGTCATCTTCTACGCCACCTCGAACCGGCGGCATCTTTTGCCGCGCGACATGATCGACAATGAACGCTCGACCGCCATCAACCCGTCGGAAGCCGTGGAAGAAAAGGTCTCGCTGTCCGATCGCTTCGGCCTCTGGCTCGGCTTCCACAAATGTTCGCAGGACGAATATCTCGACATGATCGACGGCTATGTCCGCTATCACGGCCTGGCCATCGACCCCGATGCGCTGCGCGCCGAGGCGCTGGAATGGGCGACGACGCGCGGCAGCCGCTCCGGCCGCGTCGCATGGCAGTTCACCCAGGACCTTGCCGGCCGTCTCGGCAAGCCGCTGAAGGATTGAGGTCAGGCAGACAGCTGAAAAAGCCCGCCCCTTGCGGAGCGGGCTGAGCCGGCGGGCTGGACTGGAGGTCTCAGACGGCCCGCAATTTTTCTTCTTCTATTCGAGATAGCCCGACGGATCGACCGGGGCGGAGTTCTTGCGCACTTCGAAGTGCAGCTTCGGCGAGTCGGTGGTGCCGCTCATGCCGGACAGCGCGATCTCCTGGCCGCGCTTGACCTTCTGGCCGCGCTGCACCTCGATCGAGCTGGCGTGGCCGTAGACGGTGACCAGCCCGTTCTCGTGCCGCACCAGGACGGTGTTGCCGAATTCCTTCAGCCCGTCGCCGGCATAGATGACGACGCCGTTCTCTGCAGCCTTGACTGGCGTGCCCTCCGGGACCGCAATGTCGACGCCGTCCTTGCCGCCGCCAAAATTGGAGATCACGCGGCCGCGCACCGGCCAGCGCATTTTGCCGATGCCGGTTGCATCCGGCGCCACCGCGTCGTCGTCCTCGGCCTGCTGGATGACCTTGGCGTCCTTCTTCGGCGGCGTGTAGGAGGCGAGCGTCTCGGTCGGCTTCGCGGCCGGCTGAGTGGTGGCGGTCGTCACCGGGTCGACCTTGACCGGCTTGGCGGCGGCGACAGTCGCGGTGCCGCCGGCTGGAACCTTCAGCGTCTGGCCGATCTTGAGCAGGCCGTCCTGCATGCCGTTCGCCTGCTTCAGCGCCACGACGCCGACACCGGTCTTCCTGGCGATGGACGACAGGGTGTCGCCCTGCTGGACCGTGTAGGTGCCGCCGGCGCCGGCCGGCTTAGCCGAAGCGACCTGCGTCGCAGGCTTGGCGTCCTTCGATCCGCTAGCGGCGGCGTTAGCGTCGACCGGCGCGGCCGACTTGCCGTCCTTGAGCTTCGGCTGCTGCGGCAGCACGGCGATCTTCTCGGGCGCGCTTGCGGGCTTCGGCGCATTGGCGGGCTTGGTGTCGGCGAGTTTCTGTGCCGGCTCCTTGCTCGAATAGGCATAGGCGGGAATGACCAGCTTTTGGCCCGTCTTCAGGCCCTTGGTCGCGCTCAGCCCGTTGACCTTCATGATCACGTCGGCCGGCACCTTGTAGTGCTGCGCCAGGCCGGAGATGGTCTCGCCGTCCCGGACCACGATCTCGGTGGCGCGCGGCGTGCCGGCGGCCGCCATCTTCGGCGCGTCGGGCTGCGCCTCCTTGAACGGCTTCGTCGCCGGGGCGGCGGTGCCGGTCGTCGTCCTGTCGACATGCGTGGCGGGCGGCGCCAGGACCGGCTCCGAAGCGGTGCGCACCGGCTTCGCCGCGGACGCCTGGGCTGGCTGTGACACCGGCGGCGGCAACTGCTGCACCGAAACCGGCTCGAGGCTGGAGCGGCTCACCGACTGGGTATGACTGCCGTCGACAGGCGCCGGCGCCACCGCATCGCCCGGATAGGGCTGGGCGACGTCCTGCTTGTCGATGATGGCGCGCTGATTGTTGGTCGACGAGGTGAAGACGTCGTCGACACCATTGAAGCGGGCGACCTGGGAGCTGCACCCCGCGGCGGCGCCTGCGATCATGAGGACGGCGCAGCCACGCGCCAGATTGCGTCCGTTTGCCTTCAAAACACTGAATTGCATCGCACTAACCCGCACAGACCCGGTACAAACTGGTCATGATTAAAGCGCGTTAATGTTACTGGCCGGTTAACCCCTTAGAATCCGGCGAAAATTTTCTTAAAATATTCGAGGAGGGTTAGATAACCGAGGCGACGCTGCGCAGGATCGGCTGCAGCCTGACGATACCGATGTCCTCGCGCTCGAAGCGGCTGCCGACTTTGGTGAGCTTTGCCAGCACCTGCTCGCCCTCCTCCGGGCCGATCGGCGCGATGACCACACCGCCGCTCGACAACTGGTCGAGCAGGAAACGCGGCAGGCTGTCGAAGGCCGCCCAGGCGACGATGCGGTCGAACGGCCCTTCATTCGGCAATCCGTTGGAGCCATCCGCCTGGCGGACGATGACGTTGCCGATGCCGAGCGCCTCGAAGCGCTGTTTGGCCTGCTCGGTCAGCGTCTTGTAACGGTCGATGGTGACGATGCGCGACGCCAGCCGCGACATCACCGCCGCCGTGTAGCCAGTCCCGGTGCCAATCTCCAGCACGCGGTTGCCGGGCTCGATGCCAAGCGCCGCGAGTACCGCGGCCTGCAGGTCGGCGCCCTCGATCGCCTCGCCGCATTCGATCGGCAGCATGCCGTCCGACCAGGCGAGCGAATGGAACTGGCCGGACAGGAAGCCACGGCGCGGCGTCGCCTCGAAGGCGGCAATCAGCGGCTTCGGCGCCGACCCCCGGCCGCGCAGGCGCAGCAGGAAGGCGGCAAAACCTTCGCGGTCGTCGACTGAAATCGGCTGGTTCATGCGAGCGCCTTGGTCAGTTGGTCGCGAATTTCATGAGCGGTAAGGTCGAGCTGCAACGGCGTCACCGACACCAGCCGGTTGCGCATGGCATGGAGATCGGTGCCCTTCTTGCCTTC
>NZ_RZOT01000416.1:0-5507 GCF_003999085.1 Mesorhizobium sp. M4A.F.Ca.ET.090.04.2.1 | reverse complement strand
TTCGTGTACAGGTCCAGATGCGGTTCCCAGGCGTCGTCAGTTTTGTGCTTGCATCGCTGTGCCTTGCCGGCTGCTCGTCCACATCGGGCATGGACGCCTTGCAGGTGCCGTCCAACGAGATCACCCGTTCCGTCGTCAGGCCAAGCGCACCGGTGGCGAAGGCCGTCGCGACTGCTGAGACCGAAGCCACCGACGAGACAGTGTCGATGGCCGGCACCGCCCGTATCAGGCCGCCGGCGTCATTGCCTGAAGAGAATGCGCGTCCCTTCGGCCTAGCCGAGGAAGAGACGGTGGCATTCCCTGCGCCTGATCTTTCCGACAGTGTCGAACCGCCGGTCGAGCCGGCGGCGCTTGTGGCGCCGCCGAAGCGGCTGTCTCGCGCGGCGCCGGCGATGCTGGCCGGCCCCGTCACCCGATATGGCTTTCGCGATGCCAAGCCGATCAATTTCGGTCGGGCCTCGCCCCGGCACCTTGCGGTGCACGGCGTCGACGTTTCGCGCTGGCAGGGCAACGTCAACTGGGGAAAGCTGCGCGCCCAAGGCGCCAACTTCGCCTACATTAAGGCCACCGATGGTGGCGACCATCTAGATCCGATGTTCAGGACCAACTGGCGCAATGCCGATGCCGCCGGGCTGAAACGCGGCGCTTATCATTTCTTCTACTGGTGCCGCACCGCCGGCGAGCAGGCCGATTGGTTCATCCGCAACGTGCCGCGGGTCGAGGGCGCGCTGCCGCCGGTGATCGATGTCGAATGGAACGGCGAATCCTCCTGCAAGCGGCGGCCGTCGCGCGACACGGTGCTGGAGAAGATGCAGGTGTTCATGGACAAGCTCGAACGCCACTACGGCCAGCGGCCGATCATCTATACCAGTCCCGACTTCTATCGCGACAATCTGCGCGGCGCCTTCCTCGACTATCCGTTCTGGCTGCGCGCTGTCGCGCGCCATCCGTCAAAGGTCTATCCCGACCGCAAATGGCTGTTCTGGCAATATTCCGGCTCCGGCCTGTCGCACGGAGTGAGGGGCCGCATCGACCTCAACGTCTTCCACGGCGACGAGCGCGCCTGGCGGGCCTGGGCCGGTGAACAGACGACTGTCGCCGACGCCGACTGAGCGCTCTCGGCTGATGCCATTACCGGCAGGCTGCCCCATCCCCCGGCGGCATTTTCAGCGTTTTGCTAAGGATCCACTCACCTTTTTCCTTAGTGGTCCTGCAATGCCGGGCTGGTAACATCCGCGTAATCATGCATGCCGCGCGCAACACCGCGCGGCCGAGCATGAATGGGCATGGAGGGGTCGATGCGCAATCCGGTTCTGGCAATCGTTTTTGTGGCCGCTGTCGGCTACGGACTTTTCAATGCGCTCGGGCATGGGCGGAGCGACAAGCCGATGGCCATTCCGGCCGCGGCGCCGGGCGCCTCGCAGACGGCGCCTCGCGCGATGACGGAGAACGTCGTCGCCTATTCCACCGAAGACAAGGCGATGCAGGCCGCCAAGAACAAGGGCCACTCGACGCTGCCGCGCTTCCACGAGCTGATGGCCGCTGGCACGCCCGGCACCTACACGGTGAAGTTCCCGCTCACCCAGAACGGCGCCACCGAGCACATCTGGATGCAGCTCACCGGCCTGGGCGACGGCACCTTCATCGGCCTGCTTGCCGACGAACCTGTCAACGGCACCAAGTACAAGATGGGCGACCGCATGACGGTGGAGGAAGCCGACGTCGAGGACTGGATGGTCAAGAACGGCGGCGAGGTTTACGGCGGCTATACCGTGCGTCAGGCGTTTGCGGACATGCCGAAGGAACAGGCCGCGAAATACGGCATCACCTTCAAGGATTGATCCGGCTCCCCGAGAGGAGGAGAGTCGCACCCCGCGCAGTCGTCATCCTCGGGCTTGACCCTACCCTTACCTTGCCTCGCGTCTTTCGCGCTCGCGTATCTCGGCCGTCTGAGCCAGCACCCAGTCGCGGAACACCTTGATCTTGGGTGCATTGCGGCGGCTTTCCAGATGCACCAGCCAATAGCCGTCGCCATCGGATCCAAGCACTTCAAAAGGCTGAATCAATTGTTCCTTGGCCAGCAGCGCATTGTAGATGTTGCGGGTGAGGATAGCGGCGCCCTGGTCGGTCAGCGCCGCCATTGCATCGTAAGCCTGCGACCCCAGCGTCGGACCCGCGATGACGCGATCGGGTTCGAACGGCACGCCGGCTGCCTCGAACCAGATTTTCCACCAGGGATCGTCGGCGCAGCATAGCGCCACCTTGTAGAGATCCTCGGGACGGTGGATGCCGCCCACACTCTCGGCCAGTCTCGGGCTGAGCATTGGCGTATAGTCCGCCTTGAACAGATAGTGAGCCGTCAGGCCGGGCCATTTTCCGGTGCCCGTGCGTATCCCGACATCCATGTCCTCGCGCGTGAAATCGACTAGGCGGGGCGATGTGTTCACCTTCACGGCGAGATCGGGATGCATCAGCTGGAATGTTCCAAGCCATACGGCCAGCCAGTTCGTTGCGAAGGTCTCCATGGTCGTCACCGACAGCACGCCGGTCGCGCCGCCCTTGGTCGCGACCCACGCATCGGCCAGGGCCGAGAACGCGCCTGATGCGTGCGGCGCCAACTGCTGTCCGGCCTCGGTCAGGGCGATCTGTCTTGTTTTTCTTATGAAAAGCGGCGTTCCCGCGCGTTCTTCCAGCACCTTGATCTGATAGCTGGCCGCCGACTGGGTCATGCCGAGTTCTTCGGCCGCCTTGGTGAAACTGCCCAGCCGCGCCGCGGCCTCAAACACTCGGATGGCGCCTAGCGGCGGCAGCTCCCAACTCATGACGCATCAATCCTCCTGATGCATGCTACGCGAGGTTCGATTGGAATCCAAGGCCGGAAAACGGCATGCTCTGGTCATCGAACTCGAACCCGAAAGGACACACGGCAATGACCACCACCCGTTACAACACGCTTCGTCGACCGGTTCTCGACCTCTTCATCGCGCCGTTCAGGCCCCGCACGCGCGGCCTGCTCGACCGCCGTTCACTGTCGGACCATTTCCTGCGCGACATCGGCATGCTCGACGGACGCGTGCCTCCCGGCACCCTTCGCTGAGGCAAATCCGGCGCCTTGACCGACGCGAGGGAGGGAAAGATGGATGCGTTGTCGCAGGCTCTGGCGAAGAGCCGTCAAACGATCAGCGCCTATGAGGACTATGCGGAACGCTACGATCAAATCGTGCGGCATGTTCCTAACGACAGAGAGCAGGCGTCGCTGAAGCGCCTTGTGGCGATCGCCGGCACCGCCGGCCAGATTCTCGAAGTCGGGTCCGGAGCGGGATACGACGCCGACTTTCTGGAGGGCCTGGGCGTCAAGGTTCGGCGCACCGACGCGACAAAGCGGTTTCTCGAGCTGCAGGCTGCGCGCGGCAAGCACGGCGAGCTTCTCGATCTCCTCACCGACGATCTCGGCGGCCCCTACGATGCCGTGCTTGCGCTCGCCGTCCTGATCCATGTGCCCCGCGACCAGATCGATCAGGTGCTCGCCAGGATAGCCGGCTCGCTGCGGCCAGGCGGCGCCTTCCTGGTATCGATGCGCAATGGCGACGGCGAGACGGACGGCAACTATCATACCGTCCTGTGGCGCCGGGACGACTTCGCGGCCCGTATCGAAAGCGCCGGGCTGGTCCTGATCAGGGACGATTTCAACGAGGGCCGCAATCGCGAGGAATGGAACACGTTCCTGGCTGTCAGGCCGGCATGACTGGGCCGACGATGCCGATCACAAGTGAGGCCCTACTGCGGCTTCGTCATCCACGGGCGGAGCAAGGAGCGAAGCGACGCGCGCAGACCCGAGGATCCATTCCGTGACCTCGGCGAAGAGTGCAAACGGAGCAGAATTCTGCATCGCTGCAACGCTTCAAAGTCACGGAATGGATTCCAGGGTCTGCGCGCGTCGCTTCGCTCCTTGCTCCGCCCTAGAATGACGAAGTCGAGGGGCCGTCGCCCACTACGCCTCGTTGATCATCGCCTCGATGTTGTACCCATCGGGATCGAGCATGAAGGAGGCGTAGTAATTTTCCGCATAGTCCGACGTGGCCCGGGCGCGCCATTGTCGGCGGCGCCCGCCTCGAGCGCCGCCCGATAGCACGGATCGACCTCGGCCTTGTTCTTTACCCGGAAGGAGACATGCAGGTGGGTGAGGGGCGGTTTCTCGCCCGTGCTCTGGGTCTCGAACAGGCAGCCGTTGCCTTCATCGAAGGCCCACGCCTTCCTTGCCGAAGGAGAGGCTGTAGCCAAGGGCGCGAAAGCCTTTTCGTAGAAGAGTTTGCTCTTGGCGAGGTCGCTGACTTCGATGGTGATGTGGTCGAGCATGGGTAGCTCCGCAACGAGCAATAGGCTCCGAGATATCTACTCTAGTGGTCGAGATGAGCGCAGCAAGCAGCTTTCATCGAACGATTGGATCGAGGACAGATCCAGCCGATAAGCCGCGTAACCTTTGATATAAGCCCGTGGCCTCACTTTCGGTGAGACTAGAAATTAGGTCTGCCACGGCGCGTGGAATACCTACGTCTGGTTGCTCGAATAAATGCTGAAAGCGAACCGGGACGATGCTTTTCTTTTCATCATTCATGAAGTCATCGAACAGAGACTCTATAATCAGTTTCTGCCCGTGTTGTTGCGCCGACAAGGATGGATTCAAAATAAGGTAACTCCTTGTCATTTGCTTCAGCAGAATGACTTCATCAACTTTTTCAGGATCTAAGACAAGACCATCTCCTGATCTCGCAGACAAAGACGTGGAGTTAATGTAGCGGCCAATTAATTGTGACGTAAAGAATCTAAGTTGTTGCCTGTGCTCAATTCTCCCGTCGTATGATTCTGTCAGAATATGGGGGGCTAGAGGTGCTGCGATCTCGTCAAAGATTCTGGCATACGCAAGTCTTAGTCGGCCTTCAGCGTCGGAAGGGGCATTGTGCCAGCCGTCGGCAGCAGCTTTGACAAGAAATTCTCGGCCGTCATTTGTTTTAAGAAATGTCCAAGGGATCAGGCGGCCGCGATGTAAATCTTCCATATCGTGGACCGAATACGCTATGTCGTCAGACCAGTCCATGATCGCTGCCTCGACGGTTTTTTCGTCTCCGTATCCACTGGATTCGCGAGCAAAATCAAAATCGCGCTTGTCCAGCGCGTATGCCCCCCATTTTTTTGAGCGATTTGGATTACTTTTCTCACGTAGCCAAGGATACTTGCATGCAGCCGCTAGCGTAGCGGCAGTTAGATCAAGGCCAGGTGCTTCCTCGAAACGTACACAGAGTTTCGTTACGACGCGGAAGGATTGAGCGTTGCCTTCGAACCCGTCCTTATCGTCCGCTGCTTCTACAAGGCGATTGAGGGTCTTTTCTCCCAAGTGTCCGAAAGGCGGGTGCCCTAAGTCGTGAATCAGGCACGCCGCCTCCACAACCTCAGGATCCAAGCCAAGCTCAGTTGCCTCGGTAGGTTGTCGCTCCAACAGCATCTCGGCC
>NZ_RZOT01000415.1:0-5513 GCF_003999085.1 Mesorhizobium sp. M4A.F.Ca.ET.090.04.2.1 | reverse complement strand
CTCCAGCAGTTCATGGCCGAAATTCCATGGCGTCTGGAATTCCGACCACGGCTTGTTGGCCTTCTCGTAGGTGCCCATCAGCATGCCGCCGCGCTCCTGGCGCAGATACAATTCGCCGTCGAAATCGACCGCATGGATGATCTCGGTGCCGGTCTCCTGGTTCCAGGCGGCGACCTCCGGCATGTCCTCGGTGATCAGGTACATGTGCTCCATCGCCAACACCGGCAGTTCAAGCCCGACCATGCGGCCGACCTCGCGCGCCCACAGGCCGCCGGCATTGACGACATGCTCGGCCACCACCTCGCCCTTGTTGGTGATCACGCGCCACAGCCCGTCGGGACGGCGCACGATGTCCTCGACCTTGGTGAAACGCTCGACGTCGGCGCCTAGTTTCCGCGCCGCCTTGGCATAGGCGTGCGTTACGCCGGACGGATCGAGATGGCCGTCCTCCTTGTTACGCACCGCGCCGACGAATTGCTTTGGATCGAGCAGCGGCATCAGTTCGGCCGCCTCGTTGGGCGAGATCACCTCGAGGTCGATGCCGAGATAGCGCCCCTTGGCGACGACGCCGCGCAGCCAGTCGAGACGCGCCTCGGTCGCCGCCAGCAGCACGCCGCCGGTGAGGTGCACGCCGGTCGCCTGGCCGGACAGTTCCTCGATCTCCTTGTAGAGCGAAATCGTGTATTTCTGCAGCTTGGCGACGTTGGGATCGCCATTGATCGTGTGCATGCCGCCGGCCGCATGCCAGGTCGAGCCCGAGGTCAGCTCGTCGCGCTCCAAAAGCACGATGTCGGTCCAGCCGTGCCGCGCCAGATGGAAGAGCACCGAGCATCCGACGACACCGCCGCCAATGACCACGACCTTTGCATGCGATTTCATGGGTTTTTCTCTGATATCAATACGTTGGAGAGACAAGGTGAATCGGAAGGGCAACGCCAAGCACCCCCCTCTGGCCTGCCGGCCATCTCCCCTCAAGGGGGAGATCAGCAGTTCGAACTCCGTCATCCCCTGCGACGCCGAAAATTTGCGAAAGCCGAGATGAGATCCAATCTCCCCCCTTGAGGGGGAGATGCCCGGCAGGGCAGAGGGGGGTGCCTCGCACCGACGCCAAGGAACTCACGGCTCGCCCTGCCCGATCGCTTCCTTGCGCCTGGCGACATAGGCTTCGAGCGCCTCGCGCACCGCAGGATCCATCTCTGGCTGGACATATTCCTCCAGCGCCTTCTTCCACAGCCGCGTCGCGCGCGCCGTGGCGTCGAGGCCGCCGGCCTCCTGCCAGGCCTCGTAATTCTGCCAGTTGGAGAGCATCGGCTGGTAGAAGGCGGTGGCGTAGCGTTCCAGTGTGTGCGACTCGCCGAAGAAATGGCCGCCGGTCGGCACCGCGCCCAGCGCCTCGACCGCGAGTTCCCCCTCGTCGACCACGATCGGCCGCAGGAACTCCATCATGTGCTGGATCATCTCGACGTCGATGATGAATTTCTCGAACGACGCCGTCAGCCCGCCCTCCTGCCAGCCGGCAGCGTGGTAGACGAGGTTGCCGTGGCCGAGCACCGCGCCCCACAGCGCCATCAGCGTCTCATAGGCGCCTTGCGCGTCGGCCGCATTGGAGGCCGAACCGGGCGTCGTGCGGTAAGGCAAATCATAGCGCCTTGCCAGTTGTCCGGACGCGATGTTGGCCTTGGTGTTTTCTGGCGTGCCGAAAGCCGGCGCGCCCGACTTCATGTCGACATTGGAGGTGAAGGCGCCGTACATGACCGGCGCGCCGGGCCGAACGAGCTGCGTCAACACGACGCCGAACAGCGCCTCGGCGTTCTGCTGCGCCAGCGCTCCGGCCAGCGTCACCGGGCTCATCGCCCCCATCAGCGTAAAAGGCGTCACCGCTACCGACTGGCCGAACTCGGCCATGGTCATCAGGCCTTCGGCCATCATCTCGTCGAAGCGACGCGGCGAGTTGACCGAGATGATGGTGGCGATGCCGGGATCGTTGCGCAGCTGGTCAAGCGTCAGCCCGCGCGCGATCGCCATCATCTCGATGCCGTCGAGCGCCCTGCCCCGGCCGATCGCCGAGACATGGAAACTTTTGTCGGTCAGCGTCAGATTGGCGAAGTAAGTGTCGAGATGGCGCGAATTGGCCGGCAGTTCGATCGGCGCGCAGACCTGGTTGCCGAGCATGTGGACGCAGTTGAAATGCTGTGCCAGCCGCACGAGGTCCTGATAGTCGCGCAAATTGCCGGCGCGGCGGCCACGCTCCATGTCGTGCACGTTGGGCGGCCCGGCGACCAGGGTGAAATTGATCGTGTTGCCGCCGAGATGGATGGCGTGCGCCGGATTGCGCGGCGTGAGCAGGTAGGCGGGACGCGTCGTCTTCAGCGCCTCGGCGACCATGCCGCGATCGATGCGGACGTTCATCGACGCATGATCGACCGCAGCACCCGCCTTTTCGAACAGCGTCAGCGCCCGCGGGCTCATCACCTCGATGCCGAAATTTTCCAGGATATGCATCGAGGCTTCATGGATCGCCTCGATCTGGTCGGCCGAGAGCAGCGCCATCGGCGGATAGGGATTGGTCACCCGTCTTGTCGGCAATTGCGGGATCGCGGACGGCCCCCGGTTGCTGGTTCGCTCAGTGCCGCGCTTGCGTCTTGGTTCGGTCATGCCGCGCATCAAAGCGCCGGCACGAAAGCGCGGCTGTCAGAAATCCGCCATTTGCGGGCGCGATTTTAGCCAAGGCGGCATTTCTGGCATTCCATTGCGAAAAAAGCGACATAGAGAGTCGAAATCATAACACCTGGCAAGCCGGCGACGGCCGGTCGTCACCCGTTAAGAAACGCCGCAAGAATCCCTTTATGTTTTCGGCCTATTCGTCTGCCGATGCGTAGGTCGAGTTCTAGTAAAATTGTAGCTGTCACTGTGCTGCTGGCGTTGGCGCTTTCGGCCTGCGCGACGCCGCCGAGCCATATCAACGATGTCTGCGCCGTCTTCGACCAGAATGACGGCTGGTTCGACAATTGGCAGGCGGCGGCCGAGCGCGCCGAGCAGAAATATGGCGTGCCCGTGCCCGTGCTGATGGCGACGGTGCGCAAGGAATCCGGCTTCAAGAGCAACGCCAGGCCGCCGCGCACCAAGCTGCTCGGCTTCATTCCCTGGAAGCACGTGTCCAGCGCCACCGGGTACTCGCAGGCGCTCGACGGCACCTGGTCGCAATACCAGAGCGAGACCGGCAATTGGGCGGCACGCCGGACGCGCTTTGCCGATGCCGTCGACTTCGTCGGCTGGTACCATTCCAAGACCGCCGACACGCTCAGCGTCCCCCGCAACGACACCTACAATCTTTATCTGGCCTACTATCTCGGCTGGACGGCTTATGGCCGCGGCAGCCGCGGCGACGCCGGCGTGCAAAGCTACGCGCGGGCCACCGAGAAGATGGCCCGGGACTACGCCGCGCAGCTGCGCCAATGCGGCAGCTGATAGCGGCGCTGAACTAGCTTCAGCGACGCTCTCCTAATTCGGGCTCGGCTTCTTGCCGCTCGGGCGCTTCGGGGGGGAACCGGCAAAGCCCGGACCGGTGCCATGCGGCGCGTCTTCCGGCACGCCCTCATGCGCCGCATGCTCCTTGTCGAACTTGATCACCTGATCCATCTTCGCCAGCACGTCGTCGGCAAGCCAGCACAGGCTCATATGGCCGTCGCCGAGATTCTTCACCGGCGGCACCTTGGTCTCGCACAGATTGTCCGGCACCAGCTTCTTGTAGCCGCAGCGCGTCTGGAACGGACAGCCGGTCGGCGGGTTCATCGCCGACGGGATGTCGCCCTCAAGCACGATGTGCTTTTTGACCACGCTGGTGTCGGCGATCGGGATCGCCGACAGCAGCGCCTCCGTATAGGGGTGGTAGGGCGGCGAGAATATCTGGTCGGTCGTGCCCTGTTCGACGATGTAGCCGAGATACATGACGACGACGCGGTCGGCGATGTAGCGCACCACCGACAAGTCGTGGCTGATGAACAGCATCGTCGTCTTGTTCTTGCGCTGGATGTCCATCAGCAGTTCGGTCACCGCCGCCTGCACCGAGACGTCAAGCGCCGAAACCGGCTCGTCGGCCACCACCACCCTGGCATCGCCGGCAAAGGCGCGTGCCACGCCGATGCGCTGCTTCTGGCCGCCGGAGAGCTGGCGCGGCTTGCGCGTCTCGAAGGCCCGCGGCAGCTTCACCAGGTCGAGCAGCTCCAGCATCCGCTTGCGCCGCTCGGCGACCGTCTTGCCGACATTGAATTTTTCCAGCGTGCGGATGATCTGCGAGCCGACCGAGTGGCTGGGGTTCAGCGTGTCGAACGGGTTCTGGAACACCATCTGGATCGACGACACGGTCTCGACGCTCCGATTCTCGATGCCAGTCGACTGGATCTCCTTGTTGCCGAGCGTCACGCTGCCGGAACTCGCCGTCTCCAGCCCGAGCAGCACCTTGGCCAGTGTCGACTTTCCGCAGCCGGACTCGCCGACGATGGCAACGGTCTCGGATTCGCGCGCTTCGAAGGAGATCGTCTCATTGGCCTTGACGACGCGGCCCTCGCTGGAGCCGAACACTTCGCTGCCGCCGACCTTGTAGTATTTCTTGAGGTCCTGAATCTTGAGCACCGGCGCGCCGGGCTCGACCTTTTCGTTGACCTTCTTGGCGCCGGGCGGCAACGCCTCCCAGTCGATCTCGTTGAAGCGCACGCAACGCGAGAAATGGCCCTCATGGCCCTCGACCGCGATCATCGGGATTTCGGCGGCATTGCAGACGCCCTCGACGAAATGATGGCAGCGCGGGCCGAAGTTGCAGCCCTTCGGCCGCTCGTGCGGCAGCGGCAACTGGCCGGGGATCGAGATCAGCGGCCGCGAATTCTTGTCGGCGCCGGGCAGCGGGATCGAGCGGAAAAGTCCCTGCGTGTAGGGGTGGCGCATCCGGTCGAACACGTCCTTGATCTTGCCGGTCTCGACCGCCTCGCCGGAATACATCACCGTGATCTTGTCGCAGGTTTCCAGGATGAGGCCCAGATTGTGCGACACGAAGATCATCGAGGTGCCGAACTTCTCGCCGAGCCCCTTGACGAGGTCAACGATGCCGGCCTCCACCGTCACGTCGAGCGCCGTGGTCGGCTCGTCGAGCAGGAGCAGGGCTGGTTTCGACAACAGCGCCATGGCGATGACGATGCGCTGCTGTTGGCCGCCAGAAAGCTGGTGCGGATAAGAGCGCATCATGCGCTCGGGATCGGGCAGCTTCACCGCGCGCACCATTTCCAGCGCCCGTTTGTAAGCCTCGTCCTTCGACACCTTGTCGTGGATCAGCGGCACTTCCATCAGCTGCTGGCCGACCTTCATCGCCGGGTTCAGGCTCGCCATCGGCTCCTGGTAGATCATGGCGATCTTGTTGCCGCGGATGGCGCGCAGCTCCTCGTCGGACATCTCACCCATGTCCTTGCCCTGGAACTTGATCTTGCCGCCGACGATCTTTCCGATGTTGGAGAGGTCGCGCA
>NZ_RZOT01000414.1:0-5532 GCF_003999085.1 Mesorhizobium sp. M4A.F.Ca.ET.090.04.2.1 | reverse complement strand
CGCCACGATCACCGCAAGCTCGCTGCTGTGCTCGATCCTCAACCTGCTCGACTGCTTTTCGGTTTCCGCGCCGGCGCCGATCGCCTTCACTTCGGCTCCAAGCGGCGGCGACACCAACGTCACCTTCGCCACCGTCTTCCGGCTCGACGGCTCGGGCACGGACATTCCGGGCAGTTCGCCGCAGCGGGTGATCAACGGCACACACACCATGCTGGTCGACCTCACCGCCACCAAGTCGCCGGGCATCTTTCCGGCCGGCACCTATCAGGGCACGGTCACCGTGCGCTGCGAATGAGCAAGTGGCAGCCGGCGCGGAACCCTATTGTGGGCTGGCAAGCGGCGCTCTTACAGGCTAGCTTCCCGCGCAGTCAGCAGGAGGCTCTTCTTGATTATCGTTGTCGGCTCCATCAACCTCGACCTCATCGCCAATGTCGACCGCTTGCCGGCGCCCGGCGAGACGGTGCGTGGCTCCACTTTCGCCACCGCGCCCGGCGGCAAGGGTGCCAACCAGGCGCTGGCCGCCGCGCGCGCCGGCGCCAAGGTGCGCATGGTCGGCGCCGTCGGCAAGGATAGCTTCGCCGCCGAGGCGCTGGCTTTGCTCACTGGCAAGGTCGATCTCTCCGGCATAGGCGAGAGCTTCGCTTCGACCGGCACGGCGCTGATCCTGGTCGGCGCCGACGGTGAAAACGTCATCGCCGTGGTCCCGGGCGCCAATGATTCGGTGCTGCCCGGCGATATCGCCAAGGCACAGCTCAAGAAGGGCGACGTCGTGCTGCTGCAGCACGAGATCCCCTTGCAGACCGTTGACGCCACGCTGGAGGCGGCGCGGGCGGCCGGCGCCATCAGCGTGCTCAACACCGCGCCGTTTCGCGCCGAGGCATCCAACCTGCTAAGCAAGGCCGACTATGCCGTCGCCAACGAGACTGAATTCGATCTCTATGGCGAGGCGCTGTCGCTCAGCGGCCGTGATCGCCCCGCGCGGATGCGCGACTATGCCGGCAAGACCGGGCGTACTATCGTCGTCACCCTCGGCGGCGATGGCGTGTTGGCCGCGACGCCCGACACGTTCCTGACCGTGCCGGCGCTGGAGATAACCCCGGTCGACACGGTCGGCGCCGGCGACACGTTTTGCGGTTATTTCGGTGCCGGCCTGTCGTCGGGCCTGCCGCTCGAACAGGCGCTCGCACGCGCCGCCACCGCCGGCTCGCTCGCTTGCCTGAAGCCGGGCGCGCAGCCGGCCATTCCGTTGGCAAAAGATGTCGACGCAGCCCTCCCAGGCGCGTGACGACGGCCATGCGTCCCAAGACAAAGCATGCCGTTCCGCCGGCCGGCGACATCTGCCGTCTGTCCGCCGTGGAGCTAGCCGGCGCGATCGGGCAGCGCCGCCTGTCGGTGCGCGAGGTGGTCGCAGCTTTTCTCGACCGCATCGAGGCGGTGAACCCGCAGGTCAACGCCATCGTGTCGCTGCGCGATCGCGCCGGCATCCTCGCTGAGGCCGACAGCGCGGATGCCCATCTGGCGCGCGGCGGTGAGACGGGAGCATTGTTCGGCCTGCCGATTGCGATCAAGGACCTAGCCCTGACCAAGGGCCTGAAAACCACCTTCGGCTCGCCGATCTTCGCCGACTTCGTCCCCGGGGAGGACGACTTCTTTGTCGAGCGCGTCCGCAAGGCCGGCGCCATCATTATCGGCAAGACCAATGTCCCCGAATTCGGGCTTGGCTCCAACACCTACAACAATGTGTTCGGCCTGACGCTCAACGCCTTCGATCCGGCCTTGACCGCCGGCGGATCGAGCGGCGGCGCGGCGGTGGCGCTTGCGCTCGACATGGTGCCGATCGCCGACGGCAGCGACTTCGGCGGCTCGCTGCGCAATCCCGCAGCCTACAACAACGTCTATGGCTTCCGCCCCTCGCAGGGGCTGGTTCCCGCCGGGCCGGACATCGATGTCTTCCACGCGCAGATGGGCGTGGAAGGGCCGATGGGCCGCAGCGTGCGCGACATCGCGCTGCTGCTCGACGAGCAGGCCGGCTATCATCCGCGCGCCCCGTTGTCGCACGACAAGCAGGGTTCCTTCCTCGACGGATTGTCGACGAAGGCAACTGGTGGCCGCATCGCCTGGCTCGGCGATCTCGGCGGCCACCTGCCTGTCGAGCCGGGCATAGTCGATCTTTGCCACGCCGCGCTCGCCCGTTTCGCCGATGCCTCCTTCCACAGCGAGGCGCAGGTGCCGGATGTCGATTTCGAGGCGCTGTGGCAGGCCTTCGTCACGCTGCGCCAGGCGAGCAGCGGCTGCGCGCTCAAGGTCCACTACGACGATCCGGCCAAGCGCAGGCTGCTGAAACCCGAAGCCGTGTGGGAGGTGGAGCAGGCGATGCGCCTCACCGCGCCGCAAGTCCATGCCGCAACGGTGAGGCGCTCGGCCTGGCACCGAAAGCTGCTGTCGATCTTCGACCGGTTCGACCTGGTCGCGTTGCCCACCGCGCAGGTCTTCCCTTTCGAAGTCGCCACCGACTGGCTGCGTGAGGTGGCCGGTCGAGCCATGGACAGCTACCATCGCTGGATGCAGGTCTCCGCCTTCGCCACGCTGGGCGGCTGTCCGGCGCTCAACGTACCCGTCGGTTTCGACGGCAAGAGCCGGCCGATGGGCATGCAGCTGATCGGGCCGCCACGCGGCGATCTCGCCGTGCTGCGGGCCGGCGCGGCCTACGAGGCGACACTGCCCTGGCAGGCAGGCGCAAGCTGAGGCCGGCTATCGGCGGCAGGCTGGCGCTTGCGCCCACACCGGCGCCGTGCATTGATCGGGCCCGGCCGCCACCGGATCGGTGCCATCTTGCTTGAGGAAAGACCATGTCGCTGGAACTTTACGCCACCTATGTCGTCGCCTGCATCGTCATCATCCTGGTGCCCGGTCCGACCGTCACGCTGATCATCGCCAACAGCATCCGCCACGGCGCGCGCGCCGGCCTTGCCAACGTCGCCGGCACCCAGGCCGGCCTCGCCATCATGATCGCCATCGTCGGCATCGGCCTCAACACGCTGATATCAGGCATGGGCCACTGGTTCGAATGGGTCAGGCTGATCGGCGCCGCCTATCTGATCTGGATGGGCGTGCAGATGTTCCGTTCGAAAGGCACGCTGAACCCCGACGGATCGGCCAGGAAAGCCGCGCGGCGGCTTCTTCCTGCAGGGTTTCCTGGTGGCGATCAGCAATCCGAAGACATTGGTGTTCTTCGGCGCCTTCTTTCCGCAGTTCATCGCGCCGCAGGGCAACTACACGCTGCAGATCGTGGTCATGGGCCTGACCGCGATGATCTTTGCCGCCATGTCGGATTCGACCTACGCGCTTGCCGCAAGCCGCGCCGGTCGGCTGCTGTCGGCCAGCCGCGTCAAGCTGATGTCCCGCATCAGCGGCAGCTTCCTGGTCGGTGGCGGCCTCTGGCTGGCCTTCTCGAAGGCGAAGTAGCGCCTACCTTCCCTCGCCCCGTTTACGGGGAGAGGGTGGTCGCGAAGCGACCGGGTGAGGGGCAGCGCCAGGATTGCAGGCAAAACACCGACATTCGCGCCGCCCCTCATCCGCCTGCCGGCACCTTCTCCCCGTAAACGGGGAGAAGGGAGCTTCAGAGCCGCCCTAGCCGCTCGACCAGCAGCGCGAAAAACGCGTCGTGGTCGATGTCGCGCATCACCATGGCGTTCTTTTCCCGCTTGGTCACGCCCCACCAGTCGATCACCGTCATGCCCATGGTGAGCTCGGAAGAGGTCTCGACGCTGACGTTGCAGTTGCGGCCCTTGAACAGCTCGGGCTTGATGAGATAGGCGATCACGCACGGATCGTGCAGCGGCCCGCCGTCGGTGCCGTATTTCTCCTCGTCGAAACGCTCGAAGAACTCCAGCATCTCCGACGTGGCGATGCCCACCTTGGTGCCGAGATCGCGGAAAGCCTGCGTGCGCTTGGCGGTGGTCAGCGCCTTATGTGTGACGTCGAGTGGCATCATCACGATCGGAATCCCGGACTTGAACACCACATCGGCGGCCTGCGGGTCGACATAGATATTGAATTCGGCGGACGGGGTGACGTTGCCACCCTCGAAGAAGCCGCCGCCCATCAACACGATTTCCTTGATGCGCGGCGCGATCCGCGGCTCGCGAATCAGCGCCAGCGCGATGTTGGTGAGCGGTCCGAGCGGGCAGAGCGTGATCGTGCCGCTCTCTTCGCGCATCAGCGTCTCGACGATGAAGTCGACAGCGTACTGATCCTGCAGTGGCATCGTCGGCTCGGGCAATTGCGGCCCGTTGAGGCCGGTCTTGCCATGCACTTCCTCGGCGGTGACGAGTTCGCGCGCCAGCGGCCGGATGGCGCCGGCATAGACCTTGATATCGGGCCGACCGGCCAACTCGCAGATCTTGCGTGCATTCCTTTCGGTCAGCTTCAGCGGCACGTTGCCGGCAACGGCGGTGATGCCGACGACCTCCAACTCGGCGCTGCCGAGCGCCAGCAATATGGCAACGGCATCGTCCTGGCCGGGATCCGTATCGATGATGATCTTGCGTGACTGCGGCATTTCAATTCCTTCTGGGAGTCTTTTTGGGCGGGGTTTTTGGGCGGGGTTTATGATGGCTTGAACTTGTCCGCGCGGCGGACCATATCAAGACAATCGGGAAAAATGCCATCCGGGTTTTTCCAGTTTATGTCGCTCTCTAGAGGACACTGTAACATGAGCCGAATGACGCCCTTTTCGAGCCCGCTTCTCCTGGGCTTCGACACCATGGAAAAGACGCTCGAGCGCCTGGCGAAGTCCGGTGACAGCTATCCTCCTTACAACATCGAGCGCCTCAGCGGTGCCGACGGCATGGCCGAAAGGCTGCGCATCACGCTCGCCGTCGCCGGCTTCGCCGAAAGCGACCTCGATGTCACGACGGAGGAGAACCAGTTGATCGTGCGCGGCCGTCAGACCGACGACACCGAGCGCGAATTCCTTCACCGCGGCATCGCCGCGCGCCAGTTCCAGCGCTGCTTCGTGCTGGCCGATGGCATGCGGGTGATCGCGGCGGAGCTGAAGAACGGCCTGCTATCGATTGATCTCGACCGGCCGGAGGTCGAGCGGCTGGTACGGAAAATAAACATATCGGTGAAAGACTGATCTTTACCGATGGCTCTCATGCGGGGCGGCCTTGGACGGCGTCCTCGCGCCAAGGAGGCTTGAAATGACCAGAACCGACGAAACCTTGACCATGACCAGTGGCGAATTCGCCCATCTCGGCGAAGGCTCAGTCGCCTATCTCAGGAAAGTCTCGAGCGACGATCTGCGCGGCCGCTTCCCCGGCCTCGGGGAAATCGCGCCCGGCCTGGAACTGTGGGCGCTGTTTGCCGCCAATGGCCAGCCGATCCTGCTTTCGGACGCCCGCGACCGGGCGCTGGCGGGCGCGCTGGAGAACGACCTGACCACTGTCGCCATTCACTGAGCGACCGCTGGCCGTCCGAAATGGCAAGGGCCGCCCAAGGCGGCCCTCTGAAACCTTCAATCCGAAAACT
>NZ_RZOT01000413.1:0-5546 GCF_003999085.1 Mesorhizobium sp. M4A.F.Ca.ET.090.04.2.1 | reverse complement strand
CCAACATGCTGGCTTTCATCCATCTTGTCGCCGCCGGCGAGGCGCTGATGCTGGCCAAGCAGGGCGGGCTGGACCTCGCCCAGGCCTACCACGCCATCGTCGCCTCCTCCGGCAACAGCTTCGTCCACGAGACCGAAAGCCAGCTGGTGCTCAACGGATCCTACGATATTGGCTTCACCATGGACCTGGCGCTGAAGGACCTCGGCTTCGCGCTTCGTATGGGCAAGGATTTCGGCGTGCCGCTTGATCTCGCCGCCCGCGTCAACGCGATCTTCGAGCAAGGCAAGGAAGCCTATGGCGGTGGCGCCTGGTCGACGCAGATCGTCAAGCTGCTCGAGGAGGCAGTCGGCACCGATCTGCGCGCGCCCGGATTCCCGTCCAAGCTTGAAATCTGAGGCGGCTAAACTTTACAAGCGATTTCAGCGATTTGGGCGGCTCGCCAGAACAAGGCCGGCAACCGCCTGAATCAGTTTCTCAACGTCTTGATTCAGTATCTGAGCGTCAGCGCTTCGGGCAGGATCTCGAACGTCGCCGGTATCCGGCCCGGCGACTCACCATCTATGTCGACCAGCGCGCCGTTCTTTTCCACATCGCCGAGCGGTTCGACAACCACTTTCTTGCCGCGCAGGATGGTGATCGCCGGATGGTTGCGGTGCCGTCCGCCATAGAGCAGCCGGATGTCCCAGATCAGCCTCAGCTTGCTCGCCGCACGCAGGATTACGATGTCGAAGGCGCCGTCGCCGAGTTCCGCGTCGGGCGCGATCATCATGCCGCCGCCGAAGAACTTTCCGTTGGCCACCGCCACCAGCGCCATCCGCGCTTCGACCGGCCGGCCGTCATCGACAGTGATCCTGACGTCCTGGAAGCGGTAGCGCATGAACTCCACCACGGTGCGCCAGAAGAACAGCGCCTTGGCAGAGACCTTGCCCTTGCGCTTGTCGGCATTGACCGCGCGGTCGGTCGCCCCTGAAAGCCCAAGGCTGGCAATGTTGATAAAATGGCGGCTGGCCAGCGCGCCATGATCGTCGATGTAACAGATGCGCCCGGCATCGATCTTGCGCGGCTTGGCTTCGGCGATGTGCTTCAGCGTGGCATCGATGTCGCGCGGCAGGCCGAGCCCGCGGGCAAAGTCGATGCCGGTGCCGCAGGGCAAGAGGCCGAGCTCGCATACCCGGCCGGTTTCGTCGAATGCCTGCAGCAGCCCGTCCGCCGTTTCGCTGGCCGTTCCATCGCCGCCCGCTGCGATGACCAGGTCGAAGCCGCTGGCGGCGAGGTCGAGCGCCAGCCTTTCGGCATCGCCTTCGGCCTGCGTCTCGCGCAGCTCATAGCCACCAAAATGCTCCTTCAGCGAAGCGCTGACCTCCGGCCAGTGCCGCTTCAGCCGGCCGCCACCGGCAATCGGATTGAGAACCACCCCGACCTTCAAGCAACCTCCCCAAGAGCATGATCCCGAACCGATAGGTCAGCGTAGCAAAAAGTGGGAACCGGTTTTCGGAAAGATCATGCTCCAACAAAGAATTGGATCAGGACGGCGATTCAACGAAACGTCATCCGGATCTAGGAATGTCAGGAGCGCTTGCGCCTGGAATCCTTTGCCGGTATTGAAGCCCGCGCCGCCTTGCGGGGCAAGCGCCGAATGTCCGCCAATACCGGATCATCGCAGATCGCCGCCGCGTTTCGCGCCTCTTTCGTCGGCTGCCCGAAAAAATCCTGCGCCGCCTGGCTTGGTCCCCGATAATCCCGCTATCCACAGGCTGGTGGCGGTTCCCCAAAGCCCTTACCCGGCGTACGTTAAACCCATCTCAGGCGGCTACCGATCGCCCAGCCGAAAGGCAAAGCGGAAAGGCGGATTTCCTGAGGCCCGCACGGTCCGGAACGAGAGCAGGCTTGCCTGTTGGAGGGACGGATGCCGGCGGGGCCGCGGAAAGCGTGCGAACGCCGACGGCGGACCGATGCTGCCATGAAGGCCGGTGAAAACCTTCGATGGCACGCTGGGCGAAGCCCGCAAGGGTGGTGACCGGCGTGGTCTGGAACGGGCGCTGCCCTCGGGTGGCGACTGGCAGGACCGTCAAAATCAAGGCCGGCTTGGCGCGACATCTTTCGGGAGTTGCTGCCGCGACCGTGTCCTGATCTGACAGGGAGGCGCTGGGAGAAATCCCAGCGCCGACTGTTTTTGGGCTCTCTCTTCTTCGCGGCCTCCCGTCTCCGGTCGCCTTGCCGTCCAACCGTGGGCGTCTTTCGTCGGCCATGGACTTGCCCACGTGGCTTTCACCCCACACGCATGGCTGCAACGGGCGCCGGAATCGGCTAACGCTATCCGCTCCCGGCCGACCCGGACACACGCCGGACCGGCCTGACCGTCGCCGTGCGCAAGCTGCATACGGCGCTGCCGGCGCTGATCAAGGCCGGCGCCAGGCTCAAGCACGTCTACGACGGTTGAGGCTTTTCAGTCACAGCCGGAGCCTCGGAAACATTCCGTCACGCACAAATCATAATCGTGGCCAAATCCCGCCTTGTTCCCCGGCGACTGGTCATTTGGGAACGAATCCGAGGACAAGACCGTGATCAAGACCGCCCTTGTCGCCATGACCATCGTCGGCTGCGACTGCGACGCCAAGCTTTGCGAGTATATCGGCGAAACGCCGGCCAAGTGGGCGACGATCGCCGATTGCGAAGCGGCGATGAAAAGCCAGATGCTGCACGAGCGCAACTTCAACTATCCGCTGGTTTCAGGCATCTGCCGCGCCAAGGGTTCGGCGTCTTCCTCCGAGCTCGCCGCGATAGCCTCGAAGCCTGACCTGACGCCCAGGCAGGCCACGGTCGATCCGCTGCCGCCCGAGCTCAGCCACCGGCCCAGCGTCCCCGTCGGCTCGCCGGCCACGGTGGCGGAAACCGAAGCCGCGAAGCCGGTCGCCTATGAAGCGGCGGTCAATGGCGGCAGCGCGGTGCTCTACCGCACCAAGGCCGGCTACGCCGTGGTCAAGACCGATCTCAGCCGCGCCGCGTCCGCGACGGTCGGCATGGCGAAACGGTCGGCGGACTGGCTGGCCGGGATCGTGCCGAGCGGACTTTAAGCAACAAAGCGGGGCGACCCGCTTTTGTTTGATTGGTCCAGCCGCGCTGCCCGCTTCCCAGGGCCCGATCGATCTGGCATAGGACGCACCGCACATCAGGCGCCTGTTCGAAAGTCCCCGCCCTTGCATCCCGCAATTGAAATCATCGGCGCGTTTGCCGCGCTCATCACCACGCTTGGCTGGATTCCGCAGGTCGCCAAGGTGGCGCGCGAGCGCCGCGCCGGCGACATCTCGCTGTTCGCCACCGGCTCCATCGCCACCGGCGTCTTCCTGTGGACGCTTTACGGCCTGCTGATCGGCTCCTGGCCGGTCATCCTCGCCAATGGCGTCACCTTCCTGTTCGTGATCGCCATCCTCGGCATGAAGCTGCGCTTCGGTTGAAAATCAGCACCTGATGCACGATGATCCCGCCTTCCGGGTGGAGGGGTCGTTGCATGAAGTTCTTAGCCCGCGCGGTGCTGTCCCTGATGCTGGCGCTTGCGCCCGTGCATGTTCACGCCCAAGGCGACGACAAGACCGTCATGGTGCGGTCGGACGATCCGGAGATGACGACGGCGATAGAACAGGCGCGAGCCAGCCTGGATGACTTCCTGGCCTTGTCCGAGGCGCCGCCGCCGGGGACCGACAAATTCAAACTGAAGGTGATGATCGTCGATGGCGATGCGACGGAGCATTTCTGGGTCATCCCCTTCAAGCGCACCGCCTCGGGCTTTGCCGGCATTTTGGCCAACGAGCCCGAGATCGTCCAAAATGTCGTCTACGGCCAGTATATCGAATTCTCCCGCGACGACATTTCCGACTGGGGTTACATCAGAGACGGCCATCAGGTCGGCAGCTACACCGTCTGCGTGATGCTGAAGAAGATGTCCGAGCAGGATGCGGATGATTTGCGCAGCAATTACGGCTTCGACTGCTGAGAGCTAACCCGCCGCGTCGTCCGCGGCACCGATCTTGCGCACCAGCGCCGCCGTCGCCAGCATGGCGCCGAGATCTGCGATCATCGGCGCGATATGGGTCTGGTAGTCGATCAGCACGGAGATGTCCGGCAGCTCGAAAAAATTCTTGCTGCGCGGCATGAGCAGGAAGCCGTCACTGCCGTTGAGCGCGATGCGGGCCTGGTCATATGGCCATGTCTCGCCGAGCCAGGTCAGCGCGCTTGCCAGGCGTCCGGTGACCAGCGGCCTCGCCGCCTCGACATTGTCGGTGCGGAACTCGTAGCTGGCGTCGAGTTCCGGCACGCCGCAGGCCAGTTCCTGCAGCTTGCTGGAGAAAATGCCGCGGAAGAAGCCGACCACCTTGCCGGCCTTGCGCGCCGCAACCAACATGCCGGGGAACGGCTCGATGGTCTCGAAGGCGACGATGACGCCCTTGAAGACCGTCTGCTGGCTCTTGCCGGAGCCCTCCGTCAGCTTCGCCTCGTAGAGTTCGAAGGGAAAATCCTCGTAGCGGCCAGATATGATGTCGTCGAAGCTCTGCCGGTTGAACGCCCCGATCGTCTCCCGCGGCAGCCGGTCGAAGGAATTCGGCCGCACGCCATGCTGGTAGCGCACATCGCGGACGAAGCCGAAGATCATCGGCAGAACCGTATCGCGGAACGATTGCTGCAGCCTGGTCGCCGGTCTCACCGCCTGGAAATAAAGCAGCACCGCCGCCCCGAAGCCGCCGACATAGAGGAAGACGTGCGGCGTCGAGAACCATTGCTCGTTGGGGTCGGCGGCCGCGTTGAACAGCCAGGCGACAAGCGCCACGAACAACAGCACCAGGCCGACGAACAGCGGCACCCGCCAGCGGACCTGCCGGTAGGTTGAAGCCCGTTTCGCCTCATAGGCCTCGATGTCTTTCCTGATGCCGGCGATCACCGCCTCGCTCGGCATGAAATCCGCCGCTTCCATCGCCACCCCCGCCGCAGAGACTGTGCATCGTGCGGCCATGATAGCGGCTTTTGCGCAAAAGTCGTCAGACCTCGGCCGGGGTGCCGAAAATCGCCTTCAGCCGGCTCTCGACCTTGCCGCGAATCCCGCTCCCGAGCGCCTCCACGGGGACCAGCCGCTCATGGTCGCCGACGCGCTGCCGCATGAAGGGATGCTGCCGGTAGGCCGCCACGGCGCCGCGCATGCCGAGGTCGACGCCGACGTCGACGACGAGGATGGAGCCGATGCGGCCCGGCCATGGCTGGCGGGAAAAGGCCGTGCCGAGAAAATCGCCGAGCCCGTAGGCGACAAGCGTCTTGCCGATCCGCTCCACCGGCTGCACGACATGGGCATGATGCCCGGCGATCAGCCCGACGCCCTGCCCGGCCAGTTGTCTGGCCAGCAACCGCGTCTCCGGTCTTGGAAAGTGCCGGAACTCCCAACCCCAATGCGGCACTGCGCAGATGAGATCGACGCCCCTGGCCGCATCGCGCGGCCCAAGATCGCTTTGCATCGACACGCGGCTCGCGAACACCCCCGCATCGGCATTGCGCCACTGCGT
>NZ_RZOT01000412.1:0-5547 GCF_003999085.1 Mesorhizobium sp. M4A.F.Ca.ET.090.04.2.1 | reverse complement strand
GTTCATCCACTGCGATCCGGAACGCGCCAGCCGTGAGACGCCGTTCGGCGGCACCATCGCGCATGGCTTCCTGTCGCTGTCGCTGCTCTCGGCGATGACCTTCGAGACCATGCCGCCGCTCGAAAACAGCAAGATGGGCGTGAACCACGGCTTCGATTCGCTGCGCTTTTTGGCGCCGGTAAAGACCGGCGCGCGCATCCGCACCCGTTTCGTGCTCGCCGACGTCAAGGTCAGGCCCTCGGGCTGGGTGCAGACGGCGCATGACGTGACCATCGAGATTGAGGGCTCGAAGAAGCCCGCGCTAACCGCGCGCTGGCTGACCCTGACATTGATCGAGCGCCAGCCCGAGACCGCATGAACGACCTGAACGCGCTCGATCAGACGGCGCTTGCGCCCTATCTCGAGGCGCATATCCCGGCTTTTGGCGGGCTTTCCGCGACCGAGAAGTTCAAATCGGGACAATCGAACCCGACCTATCTTTTGACCGCGGCAAGCGGCCGCTACGTGCTGCGCGCCAAGCCGCCGGGCCAGTTGCTGAAATCCGCGCATCAGGTCGACCGCGAGTTCCGGGTGATGAAGGCGCTTGCCGCCACCGCCGTGCCGGTGCCGCGCATGCTGCACCTGTCCGACGAGGACTCGCCCATCGGCCGCATGTTCTACGTCATGGAGTTCCTCGACGGCCGCATCTTTTGGGACCCGTCGCTGCCGGAGGCATCCGGGAACGAGGATCGCGCCGCCATCTACGACGCCATGAACGCAACGCTAGCCGCCTTGCACGATGTCGCCGTGGAAGCCGTCGGCCTTGGCGATTTCGGCAAGCCCGGCAACTATTTCGAGCGCCAGTTCGCCCGCTGGACCAGCCAGTACCGCGCCTCGGAAACCGGAACCATTCCGGACATGGATCGGCTGATCGCCTGGCTGGAGACGCACATGCCGGCCGATGACGGCCGCGTCTCGCTGGTGCATGGCGACTACCGGCTGGACAACATGATCTTCGCAGCCAGCGAGCCGAAAGTGATCGCGGTGCTCGACTGGGAACTGTCGACGCTCGGCCACCCCTTCGCCGACATCGCCTATCAATGCATGCAATGGCGGCTGCCGCATGCATCGGGCTTTCGCGGCCTCGGCGGCGTCGACCGCGCAGCCCTCGGCCTGCCGTCCGAAGAAGCCTATGTCGAGGCGTATTGCCTGCGGCGCGGGCTTACCGGCATCGACAACTGGAGTTTCTTCCTCGCCTTCTCCTTCTTCCGGCTGGCGGCGATCTGCCAGGGCGTCTATCGGCGCGCGCTGGACGGCAACGCCTCCAACCCGGAAAAGGCAAAAACCTATGGCGAGGCGGTAAAGCTGCTTGCCGCGCTCGCCGTGGACCTGATCGACAACAAGATTTGACAATGGGAGAGCTGAGCGATGGGCCGTTTCGATGGAGCGACGGTGCTGATCACCGGTGCGACCGGCGGCCTCGGCCGCGGCGCGGCAAACGCCTTCGCCGCCGAAGGTGCGCGGCTGGTCCTATCGGATCTCGACGAGGCTGCGCTACGCGATTTCGCCGCGACGCTTGATGTCGAGTCGACCATCCTCGCCGGCAACATCGCTGACGAGAAACTCTCCGAGGATCTCGTCGACCTGGCGGTGCAAAAATTCGGCCGGCTGGACATCGCCGTCAACAATGCCGGCATCGTCCATGCTTTCGTGCGCCTGCCGCAGGTGGCCTCGGATGAAGCACGCCGGGTGCTGGAGGTCGACCTGCTCGGCGTTTTCTACGCCATGAAGCATCAGATCCCGCAGATGGAACGGCAGTTCAAGGCAAGCGGCAAGGGCGGCGTCATCGTCAACGTCGCCTCTGTCGCCGGCCTGTCCGGCGCGCCCAAGCTGTCGGTCTATGCCGCCGCCAAGCATGGCGTTGTCGGGCTGACGCGCTCGGCCGCTGCCGAATATGCCACCAAGGGCGTGCGCATCAACGCAGTCTGTCCCGCGCATACCAGGACCGCGATGGTGGACGGCTTCGTCCGCGCCAGCAGCTCCCCGGAAGCCGAGGCGATTGCCGAACTCACGCGCGGCGTGCCGATGAAGCGGGTCGGCGAGGTTGACGAGATCACAACGGGGGTCCTGTTTCTTGCCGATCCCGCCAACTCCTTCATGACCGGCCATGCGCTGGCGCTCGACGGCGGCATCGGCGCCATCTAGGGCAGGCCGCCCAAAGCGATTTTCCGTCCGGAATTGCGTTGGAACAAAGGGTTAGGGCGGACGTTGGGGAACCTGCCACGCACTTGTTCGTTTCCGTACAGCGTATATAATTTAACAAGGCAACCAACCAACGAAGGCAGGCAAACCTTGCCGTTGAGCGTCCAGACACGCCGCGAAAAACAGAAAGCAGAGCTGCGCTCCGAACTCGTCGAAGCGGCCCACAAGCTCGTTCAGGAAGAAGGCTATGAGGGCCTGACCATCCGCAAGCTGGCCAAGCGGGTCGGCTACGCGCCGATGTCGGTCTATTCCTACTTCGCCGACAAGCAGGACATCCTGTTCGCGCTGGCCGAGGACGCCTTCGAGACGCTGGCGCGGCGCATCGAGGCGCACCCCGCCGACGATCCGATCGAGGCCCTGCAGGCGGTGATGACCGAGTACGCCGCCTTCGGCCTCGGCAATCCCAACGAATACCGCACCGTCTTCATGACCGAGAAGACGCGGCTGCCGGAAGGCCGCAGCTACGAGGACATGGAAGAGGGTAATCCGGCGATGAAAGTGCTGATCAGCAGGGTCGAGGCCTGTGTCGCCGCCGGCAAGCTCAAGGGCGACCCGCGCGCCATCGCCACCATGCTCTGGGCGGTCGGCCACGGCACGATCTCGCTCTTGATCACCTTCCCCTTCTATCCGTTCGGCGACCCGCAGGCTTTCGTGAAGCGGATGTGCGATTTCACGCTTGCCTCGCTTTCGACGCAGAACGTGCCGCCGCTGACCGAAACGCCAGTCAACTGCTGACTGGAGCAATTCCGCCCAGCGGTTTTGGGCCGGAATTGCGCAGAAGCGAACCCCCGGTTTTTACAGTCCGATCTGGCCGGGCGTCGCGCCGTGCGACATTTTCGTATTTTCAGAAAATTTGACCGTACATGTACGATTTCTCACTTGAACTCGCACTCCGCCGGACGTATATGTACGCCGTATCGTACATGTACGAAAAAGATTGACCGGAGAAAGATGATGAAAAAGACAATCCTCGCTATCGCTACCGTCCTGGCTTTCTCGGGCGCCGCTTTCGCCGGCACCAGCCATCAGGCCAAGCAGGCTCCTGCCGCGGCTTGCATCCAGACCAACGCCAATGTGAAGCTCGATTGCGGCACGACCGGCTCCGTCGAAAAGACCGGCGCGACGACCAAGACCGACGCCGCCAAGGGCCAGCGTCTGGGCATCGAAATCGATCCGTGGATCGTTCCCAGCACGTTCTAAGGCGGTTCGAACGCCACGAAATACTCAAAGGGCGGCAGGATATCCTGACCGCCCTTTTTTGCTGGATCGATTACTTGCGTGGCTTGCGCCCCGGCACCGTCTTGGCCTTGCCGGGTCTTGCGGGGCCGCCCGGAATGGAGGTCGAGGTGATCGACACCGGATCGCTGGCCGGGAACGTGTCCTCGAGACCTTCCTCGAGTTCCTCTTCCTCGACCTCGTGTGTTCGTTCGTGCTCGAGCGAGCGGACTGCCGCCGTCTTCCTGGGCGGCCTCGGCGCGGATTTCGACGGCATCGGCATTCTCCCTCGACACGCTGCCGCAAAACGGATCGGCGCGTCGATGGTTCCTATGGCTCAGTTCGCCGCGTCGCTCGCCGCTTCCGACAGCAGAGTAAAGACATAGTCCGAGAACGAACGCCAGCATTCGACCCGGAAGGCGTCCGCCGCCGTGCGCAGCAGCACGATCTCGGCCTTGCCGAGGATGGTGCGCGAAGCCGCGCCGACCGGGAACGCGTCAAGAGAGAGATCTTGCGGGCAGCCGGAGTTGACGGTCACGGCGGCAGCCGGGCCGGTGACGGAAAAGGCGACGTTGCGATGCGAGATGCCGACCGCCGAATGCAGCGCCGTCACCTTGGCGCAGTCGGCGAGCGGATCCTTGCCCGCCTCGTCGATCACCAGCCATTCGTCCGGCCCGAGCCAGAGCGCCGTGCGCCCTGCCTTGGCCGCCGAGGTCTTCGGCTTTGCCGGCAAGCTCACGCCGAGCGCCTTCGAAAGCGCGGTCAGCGAAGCCTCCGGCGCGCGCACCGAAATGCGCTCGGCCGGCGGCAGCACTGCAAGCGTGACGCCCTTCGCCTCTATCGTGCGCCCGGCCAGCGCCGGACGGCGCTCGGCCGGCGAGCCGGCAGCGGTTGTCTTTGCGGCAGCCTTAGCCATTGAGGCGCTCCCCCTTCTCGTCGAAGAACACCATGCCGGTGACTTCCACCTCGATCGTCCCGTTTGGCATCGGCACATAGAGCGTCTTGCCCATGCGGTCGCGTCCGCCGGCGACCAACGCCAGCGCGATCGAACGGCCGCAATTCTCCGACCAGTAGCTGGAGGTGACGTGGCCGATCATCTTCATCGGGATTGCTTGGCCAGGATCCTCGACGATCTGCGCGCCCTCCTCCAGCACCACCTTGGGGTCCTTGGTCTTGAGGCCGACAAGCTGCTTGCGACCCTTGGCGACAAGGTCCGGCCGCGTCAGACCACGGATGCCGACGAAGTCAGCCTTCTTCTTGCCGACCGCCCAGTCGAGGGCTGCATCGTTCGGCGTCACCGTGCCGTCGGTATCCTGGCCGACGATGATGTAGCCCTTCTCGGCGCGCAGCACGTGCATGGACTCGGTGCCGTAGGCGCAGGCGCCATGTTTCTGGCCTTCGGCCCACAGCGCCTCCCAGACCGCCTGGCCGTAGTCGGCCGGCACGTTGACCTCGAAGCCGCGCTCGCCGGTGAACGACATGCGGAACAGCCGCGTCGGCACGCCGCAGATCCTGCCTTCGCGCACCGACATATGCGGCAGCGCCTCGTCCGACATGTCGATGCCTTCGACCAGCGGCGCGATGATGTCGCGCGACTTCGGTCCCTGCACGGCGATGACCGCCCACTGCTCGGTGATCGAGGTCAGCCAGACATTGAGATGCGGGAACTCGGTCTGGAGATAGTCCTCCATATGGTGCATGACGCGCGGCGCGCCGCCCGTCGTCGTCGTCACGTGGAAGCGGTCCGGCGCCAGCCTGCCGACGACGCCGTCGTCGTAGATGAAGCCGTCCTCGCGCAGCATGATGCCATAGCGGCAGCGGCCGGGCTCCAGCTTCTCCCACGGATTGGTGTAGAGCAGCTCCATGAACTTGGCCGCGTCCGGTCCGACCACCTCGATCTTGCCCAGCGTCGAGGCGTCGAACAGTCCGGCCGTCTTGCGCACCGTCACGCATTCGCGGTCGACGGCGGCGTGCATGTCCTCGGCTCCCCGGGGGAAGTACCAGGCGCGCTTCCACTGGCCGACATCCTCGAACACCGCCCCTTGCGCGGCGGCCCAGGGATGGATCGCCGTCCGACGCGTCGGGTCGAAC